>CALMXT010000329.1 GCA_937871125.1 uncultured Zoogloea sp.
AGATGGCGGTGCCGGTGGCCGAGAGGATGTCGAGCTTGTACACCGCGGCGTAGGGCGTGGCCTTGGCGACGATGGGTTCCATCTTGATGACCAGTTTGTCGAGCATGGGCACCGGAAACTGGAACACCAGCGCATACAGCGGGCCGTCCTTGGCGAACAAGGCCTTGAAGGGCTTGAGACTCCAGAGGGTGACCATGACGGTGAGGATCAGGAAGGGCGACCAGGCTTTGGCGATCTGGCCAAAGTTGTAGTGGGCGTCCTCGTCGAGTTCGGCGTGGTGCTGTTTGTCGAAGCGGAAGATGTTTTTGGGCTTCCAGTTCTTCAGGAACACGGTGAGGCAGATCAGGCTGACCAGCGCGGAGGTGATGTCCGGCAGTTCCGGTCCGATGAAGTTGGCGGTGAAGTACTGGGTGACGGCAAAGCTGAGCCCGGCCACGATGATCGCCGGCCAGGTTTCCTTGATGCCGCGCCAGCCGTCCATCATGGCGACGAGCCAGAAGGGCACGATCACCGACAGCAGCGGAAGCTGGCGGCCGGCCATCTGCCCGATCTTGAAGGGGTCGATGCCGGTGACCTGCCCGCCGACGATGATCGGAATGCCCATCGCGCCGAAGGCCACCGGTGCGGTGTTGGCGATGAGGCACAGGCCGGCGGCGTAGAGGGGATTGAAACCCAGGCCGACCAGCAGGGCAGCGGTGATCGCCACCGGCGCGCCGAAGCCGGCCGCGCCTTCGAGAAAGGCACCAAACGAGAAGCCGACCAGCAACATCTGCAGGCGCTGGTCGTCGGTGATCGACACCACCGAGGCGCGGATGATGTCGAACTGGCCGGTCTTGACGGTGATCTTGTAGAGAAACACCGCGGCCACGATGATCCACGCGATGGGCCACAAACCATACAAGAACCCGTAGCCCGCCGAGGCCAGCGCCATCGGCACCGGCATCTTGTAGAAGAAGATGGCGACCGCCAGCGCGATGGCGACGGTGATGGTGCCGGCGATGTGCCCCTTCATGCGCAGCACGGCGAGCGCGATGAAGAAGAAAAAGATCGGCAGGGCGGCGACCAGCGAAGACAACCACAGGTTGCCCAGCGGGTCGTAAATCTGCATCCACGGTTGCATGGTGGAATCCTCCTAAGGAATGCGGTGGGTTATGGATTGGTGTGACGTGGGTTTGCTGCGTGGGGCGGCCGACGGTCGCTTGTTGTTGGCTGCGGTCCTTGTCGCCGTGTGGCCGGCGCGCCCCGGGTAAAACGGAAAAATGGCGTTCAGCAGGTCGCCATGCGGGCGGCCTCCTGGCTGCATTCGTCGAGCAGATGGACGATGGAGCGGTAGGGAATGCCGGTGGCGTCGGTCAGGCCGATCTCGCAGGTCTGGTTGCTCGAATAGCCGCCGCAGCAGCCGGCCGGCAGGTCGGCGTGCAGCTTGCGCAGGGCGTGGGCATTGAGTTCGGGCACCACAAAACCCCGGTCGCCGCCGAAGCCGCAGCATTTCACCTCGGCTGGCTGGACGATCTGCGTGGCGCAGGCACGGGCCAGCGCGTTGAGCCTGGTGTCGAAGCCCATGCGGCGGGCGCTGCAGTTGAGATGAAGCAGCACCGGCTCGGATTTCTTCTGCAACATGAGGCGCGGCAGCAGGGCGTCGTGGGCGAATTCGATGAGGTCGAACACCGGCAGGCGTTCGGCGAGGAAGGTTTTCATGCGCAGGGTGCAGGCGCTGGCATCGAGGACGATGGGGTAGCGTCCGTTGTCGCTGGCGCGGCGCAGCGCGGCTTCGAGTTCGGCCGATTTGCGGTCGGCATCGATGGCGAGTCCCTTGCTGGCGAAGGATTGGCCGCAGCACAGGGCATCCACGCCATCGGGCACGATGGGGGCGTAGCCGGCGCGTTCGAGTACGCGGATGACGGTGGCCGAGAGGGCGGCTTCGGGCGTATCGGCGCCGAACATGCGGCCTGCGCAGGTGGGGAAGTAGACCACTTTGTCGCCGCTGCTTGCCGTGGCGCGTCCGGCCGGTTGCGGGCGCGGCATGCCGGCCTTCCAGGCGCTGCCGGTAAGACGGGAGAGAACCCTGGGGCCGACCACGGCTTCGGCCAGATGGCCCGCTTTGAGCGCGCTGCGGGCCAGCGCCTGGGTGGCGCCGAAGTGGTTGGCGGCAAGGTGGCCCAATTGGCGGGCGACGTTGGAGAGATTCTCGCCGCGCACGGCCCGGATCAGCGTGCCGGTGTCAATGCCCACCGGGCACGCGGTGGCGCACAGGCCGCAGCCGGCACAGGTGTCGAGACCCATGTAGAGATAGTCCTCACCCAGCTCGCCGGGCGCTTCGCCGGCCGCTTTGCGGCGGGAGAGTTCGCGCCAGCCGACGATGCGCTGACGCGGCGACAGGGTGAGCCCGTGGGAAGGGCATTGGGGTTCGCAGAAACCGCATTCGATGCAGCGATCCACCGGGGCGTAGAGCGCTCCGGCGGCGGGCATGGGTTTGAGGTTCTTGAGGTGGGCGGCCGGGTCGTCGTTGATGATGACGCCGGGGTTGAGCAGGCCTTCGGGGTCGAAGAGTTGTTTGATCGCCGTCATCAAGCCGTAGGCGGCGGCGCCCCATTCGAGTTCGACGAAGGGCGCCATGTTGCGGCCGGTGCCGTGTTCGGCCTTGAGCGAGGCGTCGTATTTGTCCACCAGCAGGGTGCAGACGTCGTCCATGAAGGCGGCGTAGCGGGCAACTTCGGCGTCGATGCCGAAATCCTGGGTGAACACGAAATGGACGTTCCCCTCCAGGGCATGGCCGAAGATGATGGCTTCGAAGTAGCCGTGTTTGGCGAACAGCCGCTGCAGGTCGAGGCAGCAGGCGGCGAGATTGGGCACGGCGACGGCGACGTCTTCGATGATGACGGTGGTGCCGGGTTTGCGTACCGCGCCGACGGCCGGAAATGTGCCCTTGCGCACGTGCCACAGGCGCTCGATCTCGGCCGGGACGGTGGTGAAGGCGGGCGCCTCGATGAGCGCGTGGCCTTGCAGTTCGGCCAGCACCGCCGCGACGCGGGCGTCGAGCTCGGTTGCGGACGGGGCGCGGGTTTCGATGAGCAGCGCGGTGGCGCCGTCGGCGAGGGTCTTGAGCAGCGGCGGCATGCCGGGCATGTCGGCCACGGCGCGCAGCGAGGCGCGGTCGAGGAGTTCGACCGCATCCACCGGCTGGGCCTTGAGGCCGACCACGGCACGGCAGGCGCTGTCCATGTCGGCGAAGAACACCAGCGCGCTGGCTTTGTGGGCGTAGTCGGGAACGGTGTTGTAGGTGACCTCGGCGATGAAGCCGAGGGTGCCTTCGGAGCCGATCATCAGGTGGGCGAGGATGTCGACCGGATCGTCGAAGTCGACGAGCGCGTTGAGGCTGTAGCCGGTGGTGTTCTTGATCTTGTATTTGGTGCGGATGCGGGCGGCGAGAGCGGCGTCGCTGCGCACGCGGTCGGCCAGTGCGGCGAGCTCGGCGAGCAGTGCGGCGTGGTTGACGCGGAAGGCGGTCACGCTGGCGACGTCGCCGGTGTCGAGCAGGGTGCCGTCGGCCAGCAGCACGCGCATGGCGGCCAGCGTGTTGTAGCTGTTCTGGGCGGTGCCGCAGCACATGCCGGAACTGTTGTTGGCGGCGATGCCGCCGATCTTGGCGGCGTTGATCGAGGCCGGGTCGGGGCCGATCTTGCGGCCCAGCGGGGCGAGGCGGCGATTGACTTCGGCGCCGACGATGGCCGGGCCGACCTTGACGGTGGCGCCGTCCGGGGCGATGCGGCAGGTGGCAAGGCCTTCGCCCAGCAGTACCAGCAGCCCGTCGGTGACGGCCTGCCCGCACAGGCTGGTGCCGGCGGCACGGAAGGTGACCGGACGGCCGTGGCGGCGGGCGAGATCGACCGTGTCGCGCACTT
>CALMXT010000330.1 GCA_937871125.1 uncultured Zoogloea sp.
GGAAAGCGCACCCTATGGATCAATCTTCCCGCCTTCAACACATGGATCAACAACCAGCCCCACGTCGAAGCAGCACCCTTCCCCAGGGCGTCGAAATCCAAAGAGGCATGACCACTACCATCCATATAGCCGCCCCGCCCCCGTGGCGGGTTTTTCGTTTCTGGTGCCGGCCGCCTGCTTACATGCTTTGCTGGCGCTTACAAGGTGCTTACACGAAGCCCAAACGCAAAAAGGCCAACCCTCGCGGATTGGCCTAAGTGCTTGATAAATCTGGTGCCGGTGAAAGGAATCGAACCCTCGACCTTCGCATTACAAGTGCGCTGCTCTACCAACTGAGCTACACCGGCAGCTTTGCCTGCGCTCCGAATACTGCAAAAACCGCATGCACATGGACGGAAAAGGCTGGCCTGAACTATCCTTGGAGATGGCGCAGGCCCAAGCAAGGGCCGGATTATAAACAAACCGACCCGTTCACGCAGCCTACACAGCAAGTATGTCCTCTGCCCTTAAGCTGGACGCCCCCTCCGCGAGTGCGGGCAACCCGGCAAAACCGCCCATCCGCTTGTTGTTCGTCGAAGATTCGGAGAACGACGTCATCCTGTTGCTGCACCGCTTCCGCAACGCGGGCTATGCACCCACATACCTCCAGATCGCCTCAGAAGAAGGCATGCGCGAGGCGCTGCTGCGGAGCAGCTGGGATGTCATCCTGTGTGACCACAACCTGCCCGGCTTCAGTGCGCAGGCGGCCTTGCGAACGATCCAGGAGCTTTCCCTCGACCTGCCTTTCATCATCGTTTCGGGCGTCATGCAGGAAGACGAAGCTATCGCCGCGATGCGCGCGGGCGCCCACGACTATCTCAGCAAAAACAAACTCGACCGCCTGATTCCAGCGGTTGAGCGCGAGTTGCGGGAAGTCTGCAACCGCCGCGAGAAGCGCCTCGCCGAGCAGACCTTGCGTCAAAGCGAGGCGCGCCTGCGCGCGCTGACCGACAATATTCCGGGCGTGGTCTTTCAAATGGGCTACACGCCGGACGGCATGCTCGGCTTCCAGTATCTCAGCGAGGCTGCGGCGATGCTGTTCGGCACCCACGCGGACGAGTTGATCGGCAGTTCGGCCGGCTGGATGACCTGGCTCCTCAAGGAAGACCTCCCTGGCTTCATGGAAGCGGCGTCACTCTCGGCGGAAAACCTGTCCACCCTCAACTGGGAAGGGCGCATCCAGCTTTCCACCGGCGAGCAGAAATGGATCAACCTGCGCAGCTCGCCGCGCCTGTCTGAAGTCGGCGCAGTGGTTTGGGAAGGCGTCATGTGGAACATCACCCACAGCAAGCGCGTCGAGGCCGATCTTCGGGAGTCGCGCAGTCAGTTGGCGGCGCTCTCCAACCACTTGCAGCGCATCAAGGAGGACGAACGGGAGCGCATCGCCCGCGACGTCCATGACGTGCTCGGCGGAACCCTGGTGGCGATGAAGTTCGAAATGTCGCTACTCGAATCCAAGCTCGAATCCAATCCCGCCCAGGCCCGCGAGCGGGCGCACAACGTAGGGCGCATGGTGGACGACGCGATCGCCACCGTCGGCCGCGTAACCCGCGAACTGCGCCCCGGCATTCTCAAGGATTTCGGTCTCGCGGCAGCCGTCGAGTCGCAAGGGGAAGACTTCGCTCAGCGCACCGGCATCGTCTGTAACATTGTTTGTACCGACCACGAGCTCGACCCCGACTACGATACGGCCTTGGCACTGTTCCGCGTCTTCCAGGAAGCGCTGACCAATGTCAGCAAACACGCCGGCGCCAGCGAGGTGAATGTCAGTCTCATGCAGGAAGGGGATGAAATCGTGATCGAAATCGCTGACGACGGCTGCGGTCTGGCCGCGGCAGACCTCCGCAAGCCCCGCTCCTTCGGGCTGCGCGGAATCCGCGAACGCCTGTCCAGCCTGGGCGGACGCCTCGACCTGAGCCCGGTTTCCCCCCACGGAACGCGTCTTACCCTGCGCGCACCTCTGCTACCCGTGCCGTCGGAAGAGCCCCAGACTCCCTCCCACAGGAACCCCGCATGAGCAAACCCATCCGAGTGCTGATTGCCGACGACCACGCGATTGTCCGCCAGGGTCTGCGCCAGATCCTCTCCGACACACCGGACCTCACCGTCGCGGGCGAAGCCGAAAACGGCGTGCAAGCCGTACAAATGGTGCGCAACGGCGAATGGGACGTGGTCCTGATGGACGTCTCGATGCCGGATCGCAACGGCATCGACGCCCTCAAGCTCATCAAAAAAGAGTTCCCACGCTTGCCGGTGCTCATTCTCAGCATGTACCCCGAGGAACAGTACGCCATCCGCGCCCTCAAGGCCGGCGCTTCGGGCTATCTCACCAAACAGAGCGCGCCGGAACTCCTCGTCACCGCCATCCGTCAGGTCGCCAGCGGCAAAAAATACGTCAGCCCCTCCCTCGCCGAAGAGCTCGCCAACGCCATCGGCGAAGACAGCGAACGACTGCCCCACGAAAAGCTCTCCGACCGCGAATATCAAACCCTGTGCATGATCGCCTCCGGCAAAACCCCGGCGGAAATCGCCGAGGCGCTCAACCTCAGCGTAAAGACAGTCAGCGTTTACCGCGCCCGACTGCTCGAAAAGATGAACCTGCGCAACAACGCGGAACTCACCCACTACGGCCTGAAGCACGGTCTCGCCGAATAGTCGCCGGCCTGCTCCTCCGCGCCTTGCCCGGACGCCCACCTTCCACGGTGACCCTGCGTCCGGGTTTGCACTTTTTCATCCAGGGCCGGATAAAAACCTCAAGGCATGTTGGGCACAGCCGTTATCACGTGGGATTTCTCACTATGTTCGCCTGATGAGCCTGCCCGAAGAAACCGCGGGCAGGAAGCCGGATGCTCCCGAAACATACCCCTGCTCCTCGCAGACTCAAGATGACCGATACCAGCCAACCCTCGGATATCGCACGGGAAACGCTTCGCCAGCTTGCGCTGCGCCGTATCGCCCCGACCCCCGACAACTACCGCGCGCTGTACCACGAGATCGCCGGAACCGTTGCCGAGGACATCTTCCCGGAACGCGCGCTGAAACAGGTGGCCGCCGCCCTTCCACGACACAACCGCGAAGCGCTTCACCTGGCCCGCGAATTTGAATCGGCCATCGCCCAGGCCGACTGGCAGGAATTCCGCCGCGTGATGGTGGCAGCCCTGTCCACCGTGGAAAGCCAGGACCCCAACTGGGGCGGCCTGCTGCGCGACCTCATCACCGAATGGGACCGGCGCCAGAGCGGACTGACCCAGGCGCGCAAACGCGAAATGCTCGACCGGGTGCTGAACGCCTCCGGTGCCAACCCGGAAAAACTTGTCGAGCGGCTGCAAGGTCTGCTGCGCGCCTGGTCCCGCAATTCGGACGACAATCCGCCGTCCAGCGACGTCCCAGCCATATTGCCCGACGCCACCGGCAGACCCTCCGGCGCCACGGAAAATCCCGTATTCAACGAATTGCTGGCCTCTTTTCTGGAAGGCCTCGCCGCCCACCCCCAGGCAAGCGGCGCCCCCCTCGCTGGCGAAGCCCGCGAGCTTGCCGCCGCGATCCGCCAGAACCCCGTCGCCCTCAGCCCCGAAAACCTGCGCCAGCGCCTCGACAAACTGCGCGCCAGCCTCGACTGGGCGGCCGAAGACCAGCACGCCTTATGCGATGCGCTGCAACGCGTCCTCCAACTCATCCTTGAAAATATCGGAGAGTTGGTCGCGGACGACCGCTGGCTGCACGGTCAGATCGCGCTGATGGGCGAAATGTTCGCCCGCCCCCTCGATGTTCGCGTGCTCGGCGAGCTGGAAAGCCGCCTGCGCGACGTCATCCACCGCCAAGGCGCCATCAAGGTCGAACTCTCCGACGCACAGATGCGCCTGAAGGAAATGCTCGCCCGCTTCGTAGACCGCCTCAGCGAATTCTCCGATTCAACAGGCAGCTACCACGACAAGATCGCCCGATCCGCCGAGCGCATCGCCGCCGCCTCCGACATCGCCGAACTCACCGACGTCATCGCCGAGGTCATGCGCGAAACCCGCACCGTGCAGGAATCCACCGCCCGCTCCCGCGACGAGCTCGAAGAACTGCGCCACCGCGTCACCGATGCCAACGGCGAAATCGCCCGCCTGCAACTGGAACTCGAACAGACCAGCGAGCTGATCCGCCACGATCCGCTGACCGGCGCGCTCAACCGCAAGGGTCTCGACGAGGCGCTCGCCCGCGAGACCGCCTTCGCCCGGCGTCGCGGCACCCCGCTGTGCCTGGGCTTGCTCGACATCGACAACTTCAAGCAGATCAACGACACCCACGGTCACCAGACCGGCGACGAAGCGCTCCAGCACCTCACCGACGTCGTGCGCGAAAACCTGCGCCCGCAGGATTCCGTAGCCCGCTACGGAGGCGAGGAATTCATCATCCTGCTGCCCGACACGCTCATCGACAGCGCCATCGCTGCGCTTGTGCGCCTGCAGCGTGCGCTCACCAAACGCTTCTTCCTCGCCCGCCAGCAAAAGCTGCTGATCACCTTCAGCGCGGGCGTCGCCGAACTGAAGGACGGCGAAGAGCCCGAGCAGACCATAGACCGCGCCGACAAAGCCATGTACATCGCCAAACGCTCGGGCAAGAACCGCGTCCTCGCCGCCCGCTGAAGATTTCGCTGCCCCCGGGCGGGGGCTGCCCGGACTATGCTAAATTCGTGGGGATATGCAATTATCCTCCACTCGAACAGCGCTTCCGCCCTTCCCTGCCCGGTTTGCGAACAACCTCGCAGCGTGCGGTGCGCGGTCGCTTCTCCCTCTTCTCGTCCTGCTCTTCCCGTGGCAGGCCGGTCACGCGGAAGCCCTCGGGCGACTGTTCTTCACACCTGCCGAACGCACCCGTCTCGACCTGCCGCCAAAACCGCAAGCGCCGCCCGCCCCGCCGCCAAGGCTGGACGGCATCATCACGCGCAGTGCCGGCGCCCCCACCCTCTTTCTTGACGGCGAAGCCCAGCCCGTCGATCCGCGGGAAGTCCGCATCGACGACGCCACGGCACGCATTACCGGGCCGGACGGACGACGCCATCGCCTCCGCGTCGGCGACCCGCCGCTCGACACCGCCTCGCCCTGATGTACCGGCCGCTCGGCCCGCGCAGTCAGCGCGGCATGTTTCTTCCGGCACTTGTCCTGCTGCTCGCAGCCGCCGGGCTCGGCTGGCTGCTTGCCCGCCAAGACAGCCCGGCCAGCCGCGATCTGGCCCGCGAAATGCACACCGCCCAGGCTCTGCTCATAGCCCGCGAAGCCCTGATCGGCTTTGCCGCCACCTATCGCAACAACGAACACCCGAACGCCGATTTCGGCTACCTGCCCTGCCCCGACCTGGACGGCGACGGCTCATCGGAAACCTGCGGCAGCAAGGATCAGACCAGCGTCGGCCGTCTGCCCTATCTCACGTTAAACCTTCCCGACCTGCGCGACGGCGCTGGCGAGTGCCTGTGGTACGCCGTCTCCGGCTCCTTCAAAAACAACCCCAAAGCCGACACCCTGAACTGGGACAGCACCGGCAAGCTCCGTCTGCTGGACGCCAACGGCCTTCCGCTCATGCTTCCCGGCGACGAAGCCGGACTCGCTGCCGCCATCGTCATCGCCGCCGGTCCGCCACGCCCCGGCCAAGAACGCAGCGCCGGCCCCGAACGCTGCGGCGGCGACGCGGAAGCGCGCAACATCGCCCAGTACATCGAAGCCCTCGGCAACCGCGCTGACAACGAACTCATCGACGTCCGGGCCCTGGCCGGCAACGACCGCATCGTCACCATCACAACCGGCGAAATCTATCGGCAGCTCAAACGCCGCGCCAGCTACGCGCCCTGGCTGCAAAGGGTCTTTCAGGCAAACGCCGACTGCCTCGCCAAGCCCGTGCTTCCCGCCGTCATTGCCCCCGAACGCCACGGCCCGGTCGAACTCGGCAAGCTCCCGGCTTTCGATAATCTCAGCGGTCCCTGCCGGAACGAAACCCTGCGCGACGCTGCCCGCAACTGGATCGGGACAATGCGCTACGCCCGCTGCGTCGACGGCACCGACTGCCTCACCGGCACAGGGGGACGCTGCCGCGGCGCCGTCATCTTCGGCGGCGAACGCCTCACCGGCCCCGGCGCCCAGCGCCGCGCCGGGACCGACGGCACGCCGGACATCGACCAATATCTCGAACCCGCCACCCTTGCGGCCCTCGCCGCCGGCCAACTCGCTGCGCTGCCAACGCTCATCGCCCTGCCTTTTGCCGACCGGGACAAACCCGTCGCCACCGACGTCGCCCTATGCATTCCCTGACTCCGCACCGCCAAGCCGGCTTCACCCTCGTCGAAATGGCGATCGTGCTGCTGATCCTGACCCTCCTCGCCAGCGGCCTCACGGTCGGCCTTTCCGCCCACCTGGCCCGTCGGGCCGAAGCCGCCACCGACGACGCCCTCGCCGAAGCCCGCGACGCGCTGCTCGGTTACGTCGTCCTCAAAGGCTATTTCCCGTGCCCGGCCAAAAGCGCCACCGACGGCGCAGAGGACCGGGACGGCACAAGCTGCCGGAAATACGTCGGCCTTCTGCCCTGGGCCAGCCTTGGCATTCCGGGCATTGACGGCTGGGCCCATCGCCTGCGCTACGCGGTCGCCGTCCAATATGTACGGAACATCGGACTCAATTCCATCAACGAAATGGCCAACCTCTCCGACGGCGCCATCGATATCAAGACCCGCAACATCGACGGCACCGAACTATTCCTCACCACAGTCGGTGGCAAAACGCCGGTGGTGATCCTCTCTCACGGCGCCAACGGACTCGGCGCCACCGACCAGGACGGCAACCTGCTGGCCGCCCCCGCTGGTGGCGACGAAATCCGCAATGCCAGCGGCGACGGCAAACTGTTCTACAGCCGTCCACTGTCCGAAAACCCGGCCGCACCCGGCGGCGCGTTCGATGACCGGATGACCTGGATTTCTCCCAATCTTCTCGCCCACCGCCTGATCAGCGCCGGTCGGCTGCCCTGAACCCTTTCGTCATCAATGGCCACAAAAAGCCTCGATTCGACGACACAACATCCCACACGACCGCCGGGCGCAGGCCTTGACCCCCCTTTCCCGCCTGCGTGACACTGCTTGAAAATCCACTTTCAAGCAGGAAATCCCATGCCGGCCCACCGGCGCCCACCGCCTTTTCTCCAGTCTCCGCTCAGCCTTGTCCGCAGGATTCTTCATGCCGGCTCGCGCCCGCAGGACGACGAAGAGACCCAACTCGGAAAAAGCCTCCTGAACCTCGCGAGCGCGCTCTTCGCCGCCGCGGCGCTACTGTGGCTGGCCATCTGCCGCGGCCTCGACGCAAGCCTGCCCGTCGCCGCGGCCGCCGTCATTCCGATGCTGGCCGCGCTCAATATCGCCTTCTTCCACCGCCACGGGCGCCAGGCGCCCTACGCCGGCACCCAGTTCGGCCTGATGCTCGCCTTTCCCCTCGTCACCCGGTGGCTGCTCGGCCCGACCGCAGCCGCAGTCGGGCTGCCGCTCTGGGCAGCCCTCGCGCCGGCCGGAGCCCTGCTGAGCCTCGGCGTGGCCGAATCGACACCGTGGTTCGTCGCCTTCCTGCTGCTGACTGCCCTCGGCAGCCTGTCCAGTGTCGCCGACCCCGCCGAAACACAGAATGCCGCCACCTTCGCGGCACTCCACATCGTTCTGGTTTCGGCGGTGCTCTACCTGCAACTCCGTTTTGCGCTGGGCCGGCGCGGCAAGACCCGCGAACGCCTTGCCGACGCCCACCGCCAGCTCCGCCGGGAACAGGAGCGCTCCGAGCGCCTGCTGCTCAACATCCTGCCCGCCCCCATTGCCGCCCGCCTGAAGGACAACTCGGTCACCATCGCCGACGGCCACCCGGAAGCGGTTGTCATGTTCGCGGACATCGTCGACTACACCAAGCTCGCCAGCGGCATGGCCCCGGCCCAGGTCTTCGAGATGCTCAACCGGATCTTCTGCCGCTTCGACGAACTCGCCCAACAACACGGCCTCGAACGCATCAAGACGATAGGCGACGGCTACATGGTGGCCGGCGGGCTGCACGCCCACCCGACCGAAGCCCAGTCCGCCATGGCCGCCCTCGCCATCGACATGCAAGCGGCGCTGCGCAACCACGAATTCACCGACGGCCTCGCCCTCGAAGTGCGCATCGGCATCGCCTCCGGCCCGGTCGTGGCCGGCGTCGTCGGACGCGGCAAATTCATCTACGACCTGTGGGGCGACACCGTCAACCTCGCCTACCGCCTCTGCACCGAAGGCGAACCGAGCGTGATCCAGTGCGACGGTCGAACCTTCGAACGCCTGCACGATGCCTTCGTGTTTGCCAAACCCATCCTGCTTCTCCTCAAGGGCAAGGGCTATGTGCCCGTCTATCGCCTGAAGAGCCCACGCATCTTCGCCGCACCTCCGCCCAGTCGGCCTCGTTCATCCAAAGCGGCCTGATCGAACCATTCGAAGCCACGGAAGCCCCCGAAAAATCCGATTTGCATTAAAATCCCGCCACTGTATGAATCAACATCACCCGGCGAACTGCCGGACAAGATGAGAACGGGAGATCCAATGAAGAATCGGCACCAAGGCTTCACCCTCGTCGAAATCGCCGTCGTCCTGGTCATCATCGGACTGCTGCTTGGCGGCGTGCTCAAAGGGCAGGAGCTCATCAACAGCGCCAAAGTCAAAAACGTCATCGGCGAATTCCGCAATGTTTCCACCTACGTTTTCGGCTACCAAGACCGCTTCCGGGCAATGCCGGGCGACGACCCCGGCGTCGCCAACCGCCTGACCGGCGCGATCCGGGCAAGCACCGGGGGCACAACCGGCAACGGGCGCCTCGAAGGCAGCTGGAACTCCGCAACGCCAACGGACGAAAGCGTGCTGTTCTGGCAACACGTGCGCCTCGCCAATCTGGCCAGCGGCGATGGCCGCAACCCGGCGGGAGAAGGCGTGGCGATTCTCGAATGGCTGCCGCGCAACGCCTTCGGCGGGCGCATCGGCGTCACCGGCGTCAGCCCTCTGACCGGCTGGAGCGGCACCTTCTTCATCTGTCAGGACAATCTCTCCGGCAACTTCGCACGCCAGATCGACATCGCGATGGACGACGGCCTTCCCGCCACGGGAAGCGTCCGCATCCTGGCCAACGGCGCGGCCAGCGGCACCGCCATCGCACCGGCCGACCTCGCCGACGCAAGCCTCTACACCGTTTGCGCCGCCTACTGAATGCCGAACGAATGCCGGAAAAGCGCAAAAAGACATCGACTCCGCGCCGATGACCTGCCGACGCATCCCCAGAACGCGCCTACAGCCCCTTGAGCAGACGCGTTTCGGCGCCGGCCAGTTGTGACGGCGTGCCGAGCAAGACCAGCACATCGTCCAGCCCCAGCAGCATGTCGGGCGCCAGATCGATCAGCCGAACGCGCTGCCGACGCACCGCGGTAATCTCCGCGCCAAGTTCGCGCAAACGCAGGTCGGCGAGGCTCTTGCCGATGGCGTAAGCACCGGCATTCAAAGTCACCGAATGCAGGCGAACCTGCTGCCGCTCCTCCAGGGCTTCCTCATGCAGATGTTCGCCGCCCCGATAGATGCCGCGCAACAGGTGATAGCGCTCGGCGCGAATCTCGCGAATGCGCTTGACGATGCGCGGCAGCGGAATGCCCGCCAGCGCCAGCGCATGGGAAGCCAGCATCAGCGACGACTCCACCGACTCCGGCACCACTTCGGCCGCGCCCGCCTGCCGCAGACGTTCGAGATCCACCTCGTCGGCGGTGCGCACCACTACCGGCACGTCCGGTCGGCAAGCGCGCACCATGCTCATGGCGCGCAGGGCCGCATCGGTATCGGCATAGGTGATGACCACCACCGACGCCCGCGAAATGCCGGCCGCCATCAGGGTTTCGCGTTTGGCCGCATCGCCGAACACCACCGTTTCCCCCGCCGCCGCCGCATCGCGCACGCGCTCCGGATCCAGATCGAGGGCGATATAAGTGATGCCCTCCTGCTCCAGCAGACGTCCAAGATACTGGCCATTACGACCGAAACCGCACAGGATCGCGTGCTTGTCCACGAACATCGACTGGGTCGCGATGCTGGTCAATTGCAAGGACCGGCTCATCCATTCCGACGGCACCAGACGCAGCACGATCCGTTCGCTGGCCTGCACGATCAGCGGCGCCAACAGCATCGACAGCACCAGCGCCGCCACCACCACCTGTGACAAAGAGGCCGGCATCAGCTGCGCCTCCTCGATCTGGGACAGCAGCACAAAACCGAACT
>CALMXT010000331.1 GCA_937871125.1 uncultured Zoogloea sp.
ACAGGCAGGCGAACCACAGTCCGGCGATCAGATCGTCGAGCAGGTGGTTGCGCGAATCGGTCCAGAACGACATCTGCCGCTGGGAGTGATGGATGCCGTGTAGCGCCCACCACCAGCGGAAGGTGTGGGACAGACGATGGCGCCAGTATTCGGCGAAGTCGAGAACGACAAGGTAGATCGCGAAGCTCGCCAGCGGGTGGTAATCGAGTCCGGGCAGCCAGTCCTCGAGCTGGCGCGGAATGATGTCGTGAAAGCGCAGCCAGCTTTCCAGCTCGATGAAAGGCGGTGCGAGCAGCATGAAGACTGCCAGGGGCACGATGCCAAGGCGATTAAGCACCGAGTACAACACGTCGACCCGCACCGCGCGGCGCTCCGCCCATCTTTCGGCCGGCCACCAGGCTTCGAGCGGACGCATCAGCGCGTAGGCGATACTCAGTTCGATGACGCCAAGGAGCACGAACTCGACCCCGTCGAAACCCATTTCTACGTAGCTGGCGAGACCGAGCGCGAACAAGACCGGCTGGACAAGGCTGTCGAACAGCCAGCCTTGCAGATTGATGAAGAGATCGGTAAGCGACTGCATCATTGCGGGGGAATGGTGGCGAAACAGAAGCCTCGGGCTTTCAAGCTGCCGATGAGTGGGTCGAGCATGGGCGCGAAGGGATCCTTGCGGGACCAGATTCCCAGGTGCGCCATCAGAATGTCACCGTCCTTGAGCGTGGCGAGCGCGCGCTTGAGCAGGACTTCATTCGGAAAGGCGTCGGATGGGAGTTCGTCGCCGAGAAAGCCGGCCGACGCCCAGGCTACGTGTCGGTAGCCGCAGGCTTCGGCGGCTTTCAGCGTGTTGGGCGTCGTGCGACCGCCGGGGGCGCGCCAGAGCGGGTCGAGCTTGCGACCGGTGAGTTCGGCGAAGCGGGTGTCGGGTTTCTTCAGTTCGGCGCAGATCTGCTCGGCGTCGAGTTGGGTCTGGCTGCCGTCCATCAACCGGTAGGTGACCTTGCCGCCGGCTTCATCCTTGCGGAACGAGCCGTGGCGCCAGGTGTGACTGCCGAAGGCGTGGCCTTCGGCGACGCGGGCTTTCCAGTAATCGGACCAGGATTGATCGAGGGCCATGTCGCCGCGCAGCGTTTTTTCCTGGGCGACGAAGAAGGTCGCTTTGACGTGGTGCTTGGCCAAAATCCCGGCAATGACCTCGGCGTGGCGCATATTGCCCGTGTCGAGGGTCAGATAAAGCGTGCCCTTGCAGCTCGATTCGCTGCCGTGGGCAAGGGCGGGGAGGAGAAGGCTGGCGGTGAAGACGGCGGCAAGCGCGTTTTGCCGTGGGCCGCCCATCACTGTCTCCCGGCGTGGTTGATGAAGGACACGCCGTGGGGCGAGCGACCGACCGGGATGGAGCGGGCGAGTTTTTTCTGGTCGAGGTCGACAACCTGCACCTTGCGGGCGAAACGGGCGGTTGCCCAGAGTTCCTTGCCGTCCGCGCGGATTTCCATGTCGTCGGGGCCGCCCGGTACGTCGTATTTCTCGACTTCGGTCAGGGTCTTCATGTCTACGAGTGAAATGCTGCCCTGGACGGTGCGGTTGGAAACGAAGACGTGTCGTCCGTCTCCGCGCGGCAGAAAGTTGTGGGCGGCCTTGTCGGTGATGATCTTCTTGATCGTCTTGCGCGCTCGCCAGTCGATCACCTCGACGTAGTTGGCGCCCATGATGCCGACCAGCAGATATTTGTCGTCCGGCGTCATGTGAATGCCGGCGGGGGTCGGGCCGACCGGCACTTTCCAAAGCGGCTGCTGGGTTTTGAGGTCGATGGCGAGAACTTCGTTGGAGTCCTGCAGCGTGATGAAGACGAACTGGCTGGCCTTGTCGAAGGCCATGTGGGACGGCGTGCTGGCGGCCGGGACACGGGCGACGAGGGTGAAGTCGGCCGCCTTGTAGATGTCGACCCGGTCGAGGCGCAGGGAGTTGGCCACGAACCACTTGTTGTCCGGCGAGAAGCCGAGTTGGTAGGGGTCCGAGATGTTTTTGATGCGTTTTTGCTCTTTGCCCGTTTTGGCGTCGAAAAAAACCAGTTCGTTCGAGATCGCACAGGCGACGATGACCGAACTGTCGTCGGGCGTGGCCATCAGGTGGTGAGGTTCCTTGCAGGCGGGCGCGCGGCCGGTTTCCTTGTAGGTCTGGGTGTCGATGAAACTGATGTTTTCGTCCACGGAATTGAGAACGATGGCTGTTTCGGCTCGGGCGGATAGGGACAGCAGGGTGAAAAGCAGCAGGCCGGCCAGATGCGGGAATTTCATGAAATCGGGCGAAATAGGCTGAGAGCGGAGATTAACGACCCCGGCCGTCCAACGTTGACCCCTCTGACCGATCTTTGTCAAAGGTTTGCAAATCCGCCTTGAGTGGGATTTAGCGCGGGCGCGCGAGGATGCGCAGATCGCCCCCGATCTGGCGAATGTCGTGGAAGGCGAGCTGGCGTTTGTCGGCGAGGCTGGTGAGCGCGGGGAGATTGAAGAGCCCGCGGGCGGCGTCGCCGACGAGGGTCGGGGCGAGATAGAGGATCAATTCGTCCACGCAGTTTTCGCGCAGCAGCGAGCCGTTGAGCTTGAAGCCGCTTTCGGCAAGCACTTCGTTGATGCCGCGTCGGCCGAGTTCGAGGAGCAGTGCCGGGAGGTCGACCTTGCCGCCCGTGTTGGGGAGGATGAGCACTTCGGCGCCGCGCCGGCTGAGGGCGGCAACCCGCTCGGCGTCGTCGATTGCGCCGGCGATCAGCACCGGGCCGCCGTCGAGCAGCTTGGCGTTGAGCGGTGTTTCGAGGCGCGCGTCCACAACGATGCGCAGCGGCTGGCGTTCGGTGGGAATTGCGCGGACGTTGAGCTGCGGGTCGTCGTCACGCACGGTACCGATGCCGGTAAGCACCGCACAGGAGCGGGCACGCCAGCGGTGGGCGTCGCGCCGGGCGTCGTCGCCGGTGATCCATTGGGACACACCGTTGTCGAGCGCGGTCTTGCCGTCGAGCGTGGCCGCGGCCTTGAGGCGCAACCACGGCCGACCGCGGATCATGCGCGAGACGAAACCGATGTTGAGTTCGCGGGCTTCGCCTTCCTGAACGCCGAACATGACATCGATGCCCGCGTCGCGCAGCAAGGCGAGGCCACGACCGGCGACCAGCGGGTTCGGGTCTTCCATCGCGGCGACGACACGGGCGACGCCGGCCTTGACCAGTGCTTCGGCGCAGGGCGGGGTGCGACCGTGATGGGAGCAGGGTTCGAGGGTGACGTAGGCGCTTGCGCCGCGGGCCCGCTCGCCCGCCATCGCGAGGGCGTGGACTTCGGCATGGGGCTCGCCGGCACGGTGATGCCAGCCTTCACCGACCATTTCGCCGTCTTGCACGATCACGCAGCCGACGCGGGGATTGGGTGTGGTGGTGAACAGCCCGCGTTCCGCCAGTTCGAGGGCGCGGGCCATCCACCGGTAGTCGTCGGCGGTGGCGCTCATGGGGTGGCTTTCAGGAGACTTTGGGCGGGCGGCCGCGGGGCCGGGTGGTGACTTCGCGGATGACTTCGGAGAATTCGTCCACGTCCTCGAAGGCACGGTAGACCGAGGCGAAGCGGATATAGGCGACCTTGTCGAGCTTTTTGAGCTCCCGCATGACCAGTTCGCCGATGCGCTCGGACGCGACTTCCCGTTCGCCGAGGGACAGAAGCTTGGCTTCGATGCGGTCGACCGCCGCGTCGACGCTCTCGGCGGTCACCGGCCGCTTGCGCAGCGCCAGGCTCAGGCTGCCGACGAGTTTGTCGTGGTTGTAGTCGGTACGGCTGCCGTTCTTTTTGACGACCTGCGGCATCTTGAGGTCGATGCGTTCATAAGTGGTGAAACGCTTGTCGCAGGAGAGGCAGCGACGGCGGCGCCGCACGGTGTCGCCGTCCTCGTTTTCACGGGTGTCGGTGACTTGCGTGTTGTCGGCGCCGCAGAAGGGGCAATGCATGAGCGGAAAAGCGTGCTTGCCGTGGTTGCCCGTGACGCTTAGGCGCCGTACACCGGGAACTTGCGGCACAGTTCGGCAACTTTTGCGCGCACGTTTTCGGTGGTGGCTTCGTCGTTGGGATTGTCGAGCACGTCGGCGATGAGATGCGCGATGCGCTCGGCCTCGATCTCGGTGAAGCCGCGGGTGGTCATGGCCGGCGAGCCGAGGCGGATGCCGGAGGTGACGAAGGGCTTCTGCGGATCGTTGGGGATCGAGTTCTTGTTGACGGTGATGTGGGCACGGCCGAGCGCGGCTTCGGCTTCCTTGCCGGTGATGTTCTTGGACTGAAGGTCGACCAGGAACACATGGCTTTCGGTACGGCCGGAAACGATGCGCAGACCGCGCTCTTCGCCCAGCACACGGGCCATCACGCGGGCATTGGCGAGGACTTGTTCCTGGTAGCGCTTGAACTGGGGCTCGGCGGCTTCCTTGAAGGCTACGGCCTTGGCAGCGATGACGTGCATCAGCGGACCGCCCTGCAGACCCGGGAAAATCGCGGAGTTGAGCGCCTTTTCGTGCTCGGCCTTCATCAGGATGATGCCGCCGCGCGGGCCGCGCAGGGT
>CALMXT010000332.1 GCA_937871125.1 uncultured Zoogloea sp.
CGCTGAAGTTGCGGCTTCGACAGGTCGGTTGGCGTTGCCCGGTCCGACGTTCCCCGCGCAATCCCGGTCGCCTTTGTCAAAACCGCGCGAGCTTGGGTCGAGGCGGGAAAGTTGCGCGTTGCGGGCGGGGTTCGGTGGGACTTATTGGCTGAAACGGTAGTCGTCCGCCCGGTGCAGCTTCCATTCGCCGTCGCCAGTGAGTTCCAGCACCTGCTTGTGGTAGCGGAGGATGGTGGCGCGGTGGGCGACGCTCACCAGCGTCGTACGGGTTTCGAGCAGAAGCCGGTAGAGGCTGGCTTCGTTGGCCGGGTCGAGCGCGCTGGTGGCTTCGTCGAGCACCGCGAAGCGGGGCCGGGCGAGCAGCACGCGGGCAAAGGCCAGGCGTTGCTGCTCGCCGACCGAGAGCACCTTTTCCCAGTCCAGCTCGGCATCCAGGCCGCCGAAGCGGTGGGCCAGATCGGCCAGATGGACCTTCTTCAGCGCATCCAGCAATTGCCCGTCGCCTATCGACGGGTCGTTGTTCGGGTAGAGCAACTGGGCACGCAGGGTGCCGATCAGCATGTAGGGCTGCTGGGGCAGGAAGAACATATCGCCCGGCGGCGGCCGGACAATCGTGCCGCTGCCCGACCGCCAAAGGCCGGCGATGGCGCGCAAAAGCGAACTCTTGCCGCTGCCGCTCTGGCCCACGATCATCAGACCCTCGCCGGGGGGAACGGCCATCGACAGCTCGCGCACCAGCGTGAGCTGGCCGCCCGGTGTCTGCAGGGTCAGCCTGTCCAGCGCAAGCTGGGCGCCCTCTTCGGTGCGGATGGTGGTGCCGGCGGTTTCGTCGACGGGGGCGGCGGCGAGTGCGGCGGTCAGGGTGTCGAGGCGGTCGATGCCGGCCGCGAAGCGGCTCAGACTTTCGAAGTTGTCGATGATCACCGAGATGGCACTCAGCACCGCCACGAAGGCGCCGGCCGCTTGCACCGCCCGGCCGACTTCCAGTTCGCCGGCCAATACCCGCGAGGCGATGATGGCGCTGGGGATCACGACGGTGAGCAGGCTGTAGGCCTGCTGGAACAGGTTGAGGCCGAATTGCCTGCGGATCATGGACAGGTAGTTGTCGAACGCCATTCCGAAGCACCGTCGGACTTGTTGCAGCTCTTGCGCTTCGCCCCGGTAGAAGGCGATGGATTCGGCGTTTTCGCGCACCCGCATCAGGCTGAAGCGGAAATCCGCTTCCCGGCGCAGTTGCAGGAAATTGACGCTCATCAGCGGAACGCCGAAGACGTAGATGGTGATGAGCGTGCC
Source organism: uncultured Zoogloea sp. (assembly GCA_937871125.1). GTDB lineage: Bacteria > Pseudomonadota > Gammaproteobacteria > Burkholderiales > Rhodocyclaceae > Zoogloea. The sequence continues at coordinate 1,294 of CALMXT010000332.1, forward strand.
GGCGAACGCGTAGCACACCAGGAAATACACCAGCTCGTGGGAGACCGACCACAGCACGCGGCTGAAGGCGACGAGTTGCAGCAGCGAGCCGACGAAGATCAGCAGGAAGTAGAGGGAGCGCTGGGTGAAGGTGTTGATGTCTTCGGCCACGCGCTGGTCGGGGTTGTCGATGCCGGCGTTGGCGTTGAGGGCGTAGAACTGGCGGTTGCTGAAGTATCGGTCGAGGAAACGGTCGCTCAGCCAGCGGCGCCAATGGATGCCGAGCTTGTCGCGCACGTAATAGAAGAGCGCCATGATCGGCACCGCGGCGAGGACGACCAGAACGCAGGTCCGGATCGCGTCCCAGAAGCGCGGCTCGTCGCGGGCGGCGAGGGCGGAGGTGAATTCTCCGGTCAACTCGTTGAGGAGCACGGCGAAGCGGGTTTGCCCGAGCAGCAGGATTACCAGCAGCGCCAGCAGACCCCAGGCTTTCACCCTTTCGCCTTCGCGCCAGTAGGGCCAGGCCATCGCCCAGAACCGTCGCCAGAGTTGCAGGGTATTCGGTTTCATTTTGGTTGCGTGCAAGCGGTTGCCGGATCGGATGGCCGGCGCGGATCGCAGGGGGCGGGCCGACCTCCGGCCTGCCTCGTCCGAGATTAAATCACCAAGCGAAGTGTGCGCGCTTTTCGGCGTTCCGCCTTCTGTTCGCGGTGCCGCCGGACGCCGCCGCCTGCAAGCGTTTCTGAGCCTTGCGGGGGCGGGCCGAACTTCGTATGGTGCGCCCATTGCAAGCACGAATGGACGACATGGACCGTATGACCGAACGCCGCCGGGATCGCCGCATTCCGCTCGGCTGCAAGGTGGGAATCAAACTGAAGAATGTTGCCGCGCCCATCGTCGGCACTTGTGTCGAACTGAGCGTGGGCGGCATGACCATCCGTTCCGCCCACGTGCCTTGCATGGATGAGATCTTCGAGATTGCCGTGCTGCCGCCCGAGCCCGGCGGCGTCTATCAGCCCCTGCATGCCCGCGTGCAGGTGCGCCGCTGCCACGGGTTGGCGCAGGCCGGGCTCTACGAGATGGGTGTCGAGATCGTCGAGATCATCAAGTAGAGGCCCGGTTTGGCCGGTTCAGTCCGGCTTTTGGTCGAGTCCCGCCTGGGCTTCGCCAACGCTCCCATACATCCGGGGCGCCTGTTCGCTACGCGTGAAAGCGGCGCCCAACTGCAGGCGCAGGAAGGTGCTCGAGGTGTAGCGGGTGACGCTGGAGTAGTACGTGGCGACCAGCTTCTTCACCATTGCCGCGTAGGCGTCGATCAGGTCCGGTTCGATGTGGAAACGGTCGTAATTGACGACGGCACTCACCTTGTGCCCGATCGGTGCCACCCTTGCCTCGACCGCCGAGCGGATGCGTTCGATGTCGGCGGCGGTGCGGATCGACATGCCCTCGAAATTCACGAAGAACAGGTTGCCCGCGGGATCGTAGGCGAGCCGGGCGTCCATCGGCATTTCGAGCAGGTCGGGGCGCAGGTTCATCGGGCCGTCGGCGAAGATGCGCGCATCCATCAGGGCCGGCTCGGTGGGAATCAGCGGGTGGAAGGCCATTTTGCCCAGGATGTCCCGTTCGATGTCGATGCCCGGCGCCACTTCGATCAGTTCGAGGCCGTCCGGGCCGAGCCGGAACACGCAGCGCTCGGTGATGTAGAGCACCGGTGTGCCGCGCCGGTTGGCCTGGGGGCCGCTGAAGGTGCGTTGTTCGACTTGCTCGACGAACTTCGATGAACGGCCGTCGTTGAGGATGGCGAGCTTGCCGGCTTCGACCGCGATTTCCAGGTTGCCGGCGGTGAAGGTGCCGACGAACACCACTTTCTTGGCGTTCTGGCTGATGTTGATGAAGCCGCCGGCGCCGGCCAGGCGGGGGCCGAAGCGCGACACGTTGAGGTTGCCTTCCCGGTCGGCCTGGGCCAGCCCGAGGAAGGCAATGTCCAGCCCACCGCCGTCGTAGAAGTCGAACTGGCTGGGCTGGTCGATGATGGCCTGGGTGTTCACCGCCGCGCCGAAGTTGAGGCCGCCGGCCGGGATGCCGCCGATGACGCCCGGCTCGGCCGTCATGGTGATGAGGTCGATGACCTTTTCTTCGGTGGCGACGTTGGCAATGCCTTCGGGCATGCCGATGCCCAGATTGACGACGGCGTTGGCACGCAGTTCGAGCGCGGCGCGGCGGGCGATGATCTTGCGCTCGCTCATCTCCATCGGGGCGATGGCCGACATGGGCACCCGCAATTCGCCGGAGAAGGCCGGGCTGTAGGGCTCGATGAAGGTCTGCATGTGGTATTCGGGCTTCTCGGCGACCACCACGCAATTGACGAAGATGCCGGGAATCTTGACCTGCCGCGGGTTCAGCGAGCCGCGCTCGGCGATGCGCTCGACCTGGGCGATGACGATGCCGCCCGAATTGTGGGCGGCCGTGGCGATGGCCAGGGCTTCCAGGGTCAGCGCCTCCTTTTCCATCGTGATGTTGCCGTCCGGGTCGGCGGTGGTGCCGCGGATGATGCCGACGTGGATCG
>CALMXT010000333.1 GCA_937871125.1 uncultured Zoogloea sp.
CGCGACTTCATCGGCCTGCTCGACGAGCACGACAGCGACGCCGCCCGCGCCGGCTACCTGCAGCATTTCGTGGATATCCGCCAACGCATCGACCTGTTCTCGCCCCACGGCGGGGATTGCCTGCTCAACCAGCTGCAGGACGACGTCCGCGCGCTGCGTCCCATCGCCGAAACGCGCCGCGAATGGCCGCCGCTGCGGCCCGACGACGATTCGATCCGTTTTCATATCGCCCACAGCGCCCAGCGCGAAGTCGAGGTGCTCCACGACCGGCTCCTGGCCGCCTTCAACGCCGATCCGAGCCTGCGCCCCCGCGACGTGATCGTGATGGTGCCGGACATCGACGCCTACGCGCCGCACATCCAGGCCGTGTTCGGCCTTATGGACAGCGCCGATCCGCGCTTCATCCCCTTCAGCATCGCCGATCAGGGCCGGCGTCATCACGATCCGCTGGTCAATGCCATCGCCAAACTGATCGGACTGCCCAGCTCGCGGGTTGCGGTCAGCGACGTGCTCGACCTGCTCGAAGTGCCGGCGCTGCGCAGCCGTTTCGGCATCGCCGACGACGATCTGCCCTTGCTCCACCGCTGGATCCACGGCGCCCGGGTGCGTTGGGGGCTGCACGCCGAGCACCGCCAGAGCCTCGGCCTGCCCGAGGCGCCGGACGGCAACACCTGGCTCTTCGGCCTGCGCCGCATGCTGCTCGGCTACGCGGTCGGCGCCACCGGCGGCGCATGGCAGGAAATCGAGCCCTTCGACGAGATCGGCGGCCTCGACGCCGCCTTGCTCGGCCCGCTGGTTCAGCTTCTCGACCGCATCGAGCGGACCTGGCGCAGCTTTGCTTCGGAGGCCACCGCGCCAGACTGGTGCCAGCGGCTGCGCACCCTGATGGCCGACTTCTTCGCCCCCGACGAGAGTGCGGACGCGTTTACCCTGCAGCAGCTCGATCTCGCCCTCGAACGCTGGCAGGACGCCTGCGCCCAGGCCGGGCTCGACGATCCGCTCCCCCTCACGGTGATCGGCGAACACTGGCTCGCCCAGCTCGACGACAGCGGTCTGTCGCAGCGCTTCTTTGCCGGCACCGTCACCTTCGCAACGCTGATGCCCATGCGCGCGATCCCGTTCCGCCAGGTCTGCCTGCTCGGCCTCAACGACGGCGACTATCCGCGTACCCGGGTGCCGATGGACTTCGACCTGATGGGCCGCGACTACCGCCCCGGCGACCGCTCGCGCCGCGAGGACGACCGCTACCTCTTCCTCGAGGCCCTGCTGTCGGCCCGCGAGAAGCTGCTGATCTCGTGGGTCGGGCGCAGCATCAACGACAACACCGTGCGCCCGCCCTCGGTGCTGGTCGGCCAGCTCCGCGACCACCTCGCGGCCGGCTGGACCCTCGAAGGGCACGAGGCGGAGGAGGGCGCCTTGCTGGCCGCGCTGACCGTCGAGCACCGCCTGCAGCCTTTCAACCCGGATTATTTTCCCCTCGACGCCAACCCGCGCCTGTTCACCTATGCCCGCGAATGGCGCATCGCCGACGACCGTCCGGCGCCCGACGACGCACGCCTTGTCCACCAGCCACGCAGCGAGCCCTTGCGGCTGGCCGAGCTGGCCGGTTTTCTGCGCGACCCGGTCAAAACCTTCTTCCGCCAGCGCCTGCACGTGGATTTCGACATGGACGATCCGGCCAGCGACGATCAGGAGCCCTTCGATCTGGATGGCCTGCAAAAGTGGAGCCTTTGGGACGAACTCATCGCCCTCCAGGCCGAAGCCGTGCATGCCGGCAGCCCGCGGCAGGCGGCGCTCGCCGACGGCCTCGAGCGCATCCGCCGCCGCGGCGAGCTGGCCGCCCGCGCCTTTGCCGAGGTGATGGCCGAAGATCTGGCCGGGCCGATGGACGACATGTTCGAGCGCTACGAAGCGGCGCTGGCCTCATGGCCCGTGGCCGCAGCCGGCGACGAAGAACTGCGCTACGTCAGCGAAGCCACCGGCCTATGCATCGAAGACTGGCTGCGCGATCTGCGCACCGACGCCGACGGCAATCGCGGGCGGGTGCTGCTCGAGAGCAGCGACGCGGTCAAAAAGGGCAAGTACCAGCGCCACACCCTCATCAAGCACTGGATTGCCCACTTGGCCGCCCATCTCGCCGGCGGCCCGCTGACCACCCTGATCGTCAGCAAGGCGGGCAACGTCACCTTCGAAGCGCTCGATCCGCTGGTCGCCAAAGAGCAGCTCGACGACATTCTCGAAGCCTGGCTCGACGGCCAGACCCGGCCGTTGCCGTTCGCCGCCAAGACCGCCTTCGCGTGGCTCGACGACACGGCCGGCGGCGCCATCGGCAGCGCCCCCCGCACCTACGAAGGAGACGGCTACATGCTCGTCGGCGAAGTCGAATCCAGTCCCTACCTGCAGCGCGCCTGGCCGGATTTCGCGGCCCTCAGCGCCAGCGGCGAATTTGCCCACCTTGCCGAAATCCTGTTGCGCCGGCTCTATCAGGCCACCTTCGCCCGTGCGGGCCGGACCGCCAAAACCGGCGCCGGAGAGCCCGCATGAACCCGAACGCCCTCGATCCGCTGCGCTTTCCGCTCCGTGGCAGCCGCCTCATCGAAGCCAGCGCCGGCACCGGCAAAACCTTCACCATCGCCGCGCTCTATCTGCGATTGGTGCTCGGCCACGGCGACGCCGCCGCCTTTTCGCGTCCGCTTGCGCCGCCGGAGATCCTCGTCGTCACTTTTACGGACGCCGCCACCAAGGAGCTCCGCGACCGCATCCGCGCCCGACTCGCCCAGGCCGCCGGCTACTTTCTCGCCGACCCGGCCGACGCCGACGCCACCGACGCCGCGGACCCGCTGCTCCGCGATCTGCGTGCCGACCATCCGCCCGAAAGCTGGACGGCCTGCGCCCGCAAGCTCCAGCTCGCCGCCGAATGGATGGACGAAGCCGCCGTGTCCACCATCCACGGCTGGTGCAACCGCATGCTGCGCGAGCACGCCTTCGACAGCGACAGCCTATTCACCCAGCACCTCGAAACCGATCAGGAAGCGCTTCTCGCCGAAGTGGTGCGCGACTACTGGCGCAGCTTCATGTATCCGTTGGCGCCCGCCGCCGCGCGTCAGGTGCTGGGCTGGTGGGCGTCGCCCGACGCGCTGCAGGGCGTCATCGAAAACCTGCTCACCCACGTGGACCTGCTCGCCGAGTGTCCGTCGCCCGCCGCGGCAATCGACGCCGCCGACACCGAAAAGCAGCGCCGCCTCGCTATTCTCAAAGCCCCGTGGGCCGAGTGGGTGGGCGAACTCCAGACGCTTCTCGACGACGCCCGCGACAAAAAGCGCTTCAACGGCACCAAGCTCAAGAAGAACAACTACGACAACTGGCTCGCCGCCATCCAGGCCTGGCGCGACGATCCCGCGCAGCTGCGGCCCAAGCTGAGCGAAGCGGCCTGGACCAGGCTCAGTCCCGAAGGCTTGGCCGAAGTCTGGAAACCCGACAGCCCCGCACCGCAGCATCCGGCGCTGACCGCCCTGGGGCGGATGGCGGAAGAACTGGCCGCCTTGCCGGACGCCCGCGACGACCTCTTGCGTCACGCCGCCCGCTGGGTGGCCGGACGCTTCGCCGAGGAGCAGGCCCGCCGCGCCCAGATGGGCTTCGACGATCTGCTCACCCGCCTCGATGCGGCCCTCGCCGGTCCGAACGGCGTGCGTCTTGCGGAACTGATCCGCACCCAGTTTCCGGTGGCGCTGATCGACGAATTCCAGGACACCGACGCCGTCCAGTACCGCATCTTCGACACCGTTTACCAAGTGAAGGACAACCGCGACGACATCGCGCTGATCCTCATCGGCGACCCGAAGCAGGCCATCTATGCCTTCCGCGGCGCCGACATCTACACCTATCTCGCCGCCCGCGCCGCCACCGCCGGCCGCTTGTACACCCTGCGTCGCAACTTCCGCTCGACCAGCGCGATGGTCGCCGCCACCAACCGCTGCTTCGAGATGGGCGAAAGCCGCGAAGCCGGGGAGGGCGCCTTTCTGTTCCGCACTCCGGCCGGCAACCCGGTGCCCTTTTTGGGCGCCGAAGCGGCGGGGCGCAAGGATGTGCTGCAGGTGGGCGACGCGCCGATTCCGGCCCTCAACGTCTGGCGCCTGCCTCCGGGCGAAGAGGGCAAGCCCATCGCCAAGGGCGTTTACCTCGAAACGATGGCCGAAATCTGCGCCAGCGAAATGGTCCGCTTGCTCAATCTGGGGCAACAGGGCCAAGCCGGTTTTGCCGGCGAACGCGGGTTTGCGCCGCTGCGCCCGGCCGATCTGGCCGTGCTGGTAAACAACCGCAACGAGGCCGATACCCTCCGCGCCGCCCTGTCGCGTCGCGGCGTGCGCAGCGTCTATCTCTCGGAAAAGGATTCGGTGTTCCGTCGCCCCGAAGCCGTCGACCTGCAACGCTGGCTCGGCGCCTGCGCCGATCCGGACGACGGTCGGGCCCTCCGCGCCGCGCTGGCCACGCCGACCCTCGGCCTCGACTGGGCCGCCCTCGACCGTCTCAACCGCGATGAAATCGCCTGGGACGACTACGTGCTGCAGTTTCGCGCCTATCGGGATTGCTGGCGCCGCCAGGGCGTGCTGCCGATGCTGCGCCGGCTGCTCAACGACTTCCGGGTGCCGGCCCGCCTGCTGGCCGGCGGCGGCGCGGGCGAACGCAGCCTTACCGATCTGCTGCATCTGGCCGAACTGCTGCAGCAGGCCAGCGGTCTGCTCGACGGCGAACATGCGCTGATCCGTCATCTGGCCGAGCAGCGCCGGGAGGAGGGCGCCGGTGACACCCGCCAGATCCGCCTCGAAAGCGACGCCAATCTGGTGCAGGTGGTCACCGTGCACAAATCGAAGGGGCTCGAATACCCGCTGGTCTTCCTGCCCTTCGCCTGCGCCTTTCGCGCCACCAGGCCCGGCGACCTGCCGCTCAAATGGCACGACGCCGACGGCCGTCTGCAGTTGGCGCTGGCCGGCGACGACAGCCTGATCGAACGCGTCGATCGCGAACGTCTCGGCGAAGACCTGCGCAAACTCTACGTCGCCCTGACCCGCGCCCGCTACGCCACCTGGATCGGCGCCGCGCCCATCGACCGCCTGGAGCGCAGCGCCTTTGGTTATCTTCTCGGCGACGGCCTGCAGGCCGGGCTCGATGCGCTTGCCGCCGGTCACCCCGAAATCGCGGTGATCGACGATCCGCAGCCCGGCACCGACACCTACGCCGCCCACGACCAGGGCGTGGTCGAAGGGGCCGCCCGCACGCCCCGGCGCCCGGTGCGCGACCATTGGTGGATCGCCAGCTACTCGGCGCTTCAAACCGCCGAAGCGGGCGCGGCCACCGGCCCGTTGGACGGGGCCGACACGCCGGCCGAGGATGTTTTCCGCGAAGCCGCGGCATCTGACGCAAACCCCGGCGCGTTGCCGCCCGACGCCGTGCCAGCCGGGCCGTCGCTCGGGCCGTTGCATGGTTTTCCCCGCGGCGCGGCGGTGGGTACGTTTCTCCATGAAATCCTCGAATGGGCTGCCGCCCAGGGCTTCGGCAGCGTCGTCGATGCGCCCGAACTGCTGCGCGACGCGATTGCCCGGCGTTGTGCGGTGCGCGGCTGGGAAGCCTGGATCGAGCCTTTGTGTGACTGGTTGCGGCACTTTCTGCGTTTGCCGCTCGGGGAAGCGGGCGGCGCGACCTTCACGTTGGCCCAGCTCACCGCCTGGGTGGCCGAAATGGAATTCTGGATCGCCACCCACGACGTGGATCTGGGCCGCCTCGACACGCTGGTGTGCGCTCACACCTGTGCCGGTGCTGCGCGTCCGGCGCTGCAGCCCGGCCAGCTCAACGGCATGCTCAAGGGCTTCATCGATCTCGTCGTCGAGCACGATGGACGGTATTACGTGGTCGATTACAAATCCAACTGGCTCGGCCCGGACGATGCCGCCTACACCGCCGCGGCGATGCAAGACGCCGTCCTCGCCAATCGCTACGAACTCCAATACGTGCTCTATCTGCTCGCCTTGCATCGCCTGCTCAAGCTGCGCCTGCCGGATTACGACTACGAGCGCCACGTGGGCGGCGCGCTCTATCTTTTCCTGCGCGGCAGCCATGCGCCCAGTCGCGGCCTGCATGCCGAACGTCCGCCGCGGGCGCTGATCGAAGCGCTCGACCGCCTGTTCGCCCGTCGTACCGCTCCGGAGGCCGCATGAACCCCATCCTTGCTCCGCAAACCGCGCCGCTGCTCGAACTCATCGAGCGCTGGGCCCAGTGCGGCTGGCTGCGGGCGCTCGACGCCGCGTTTGCTGCCTTTCTGGCCCGCGAAGTGGCCGACGCGCCGCCGCTGTTGATCCTTGCCGCGGCGCTGGCCAGTCACCAGCTCGGGCGTGGCCACGCCTGCCTCGATCTGGCCGACACCCTGCGCGACCCCGGTTTTGCGCTGTCGCTGCCGCCAGAGGGCGATGCCAGCGTGCCCGGCGAACGTCCGCCGCTACCGGCCGCCGTGCTCGACGGCATTGCGCTGGCCGACTGGCAGGCCGCCCTCGTGCATCCGCAGCTGAGTTCCGGCGGAGCGGGCGAGACGCCGCTGGTCTGCGTCGGCACGCGGGTTTATCTGCGCCGCTATTGGCAATATGAACAATCGGTGCGCGCCGGCATCGACGCGCGTCTGGCCGATCCGCCGGCCTTGCCCGTCGAGGCGCTACGCGCAGCGCTCTGCGTGCTGTTCCCGCCGGTGCCCGGCGTCGCCGGCCCCGATTGGCAAAAACTGGCCTGCGCGCTGGCCGCCCGCAATGCGTTTGCGATCGTTACCGGCGGCCCGGGCACCGGCAAAACCACCACCGTGGTGCGTCTGCTCGCCGTGCTGCAAGCGCTCGCGCTGGCCGATGGCGCGGCCGGCAAGTTGCGCATCCGCCTTGCGGCACCTACCGGCAAGGCCGCCGCGCGCCTCAACGAATCCATTGCCGGCGCGGTGGATGCGCTGCCCCTGTCCGGCCTGCCTGACACCAAAGCCGTGCGCGATGCCATCCCGACCGAGGTGACGACCCTTCACCGTCTGCTCGGCAGCCGCCCCGACACCCGCCATTTCCGCCATCACGCCGGCAATCCGCTGGCGGTGGATGTGCTGGTGGTGGATGAAGCGTCGATGGTCGATCTGGAAATGATGGCTGCGCTGCTCGCCGCGCTGCCCCCCGCCGCGCGGCTGGTGCTGCTCGGCGATAAAGATCAGCTGGCGTCGGTGGAGGCCGGCGCCGTGCTCGGCGAACTGTGCCGCCGCGCCCAGGGCGGGCACTACGCGCCGGCCACGCTGGGCTGGCTCGCCGAAGTCACCGGCGAACCGCTTGACCCGGCACTGACGGCGCTCGCCGATCCGGCCGGCACGCCCCTCGATCAGGCCGTCGCGATGCTGCGCCACAGCCATCGCTTCAGCGGCGACAGCGGCATCGGCCAGCTTGCGGCGGCGGTCAACGCCGGCAATGTCGACGCCGTTCGCCTTGCCGTCGTCCAGGGCTACGCCGATCTGGCCCGTGTACCGCTCGGCGACGAGGGCGAGCGCGCCCTGCGCCGGCTGGTCATCGACGGCGACGATGGCAGCGGCAGGCTGCGCCGCGATGCGGATGACGCGCCGCCGCAGGGCTACCGTCACTACCTGCAAACCCTTGAAGCCACCCGGCCGGGCGAAGGCGCAACCCAAGAGGTCATCGACGCGTGGGCCCGTGGCGTGCTTGCCGCTCACGGCCGTTTTCAGCTGCTGTGCGGACTGCGTCGCGGCCCGTGGGGCGTCGAAGGCCTCAATGGGCGCATCGCCGGCTGGCTGCGCGAAAGCGGTCTGATCCGTGCGGCGGAAGGCTGGTATCCCGGCCGCCCGGTGCTCGTCACCCGCAACGACTACGGCCTGGGGTTGATGAACGGCGACATCGGCATCGTTTTCGAATTGCCCGCGGCCGGCGGAGCAGGGCCGCTGCGGGTCGCCTTCCCGGCGGGCGACGGCAGCAAGGGCGTCAAGTGGGTCCAGCCCAGCCGGCTGCAGGCGGTGGAAACCGTCTATGCGCTCACCGTGCACAAATCTCAGGGATCGGAATTCACCCACGCGGCGCTGGTGCTGCCCGACAAGCTCAATCCGATCCTGACGCGGGAATTGGTCTACACCGGGATCACCCGGGCGAAGCGCTGGTTTACGCTGGCCGATGCGCCCGGTTCGCTGGTGCTGGAGCGCGCGGTGGAACGGCGGGTGCTGCGGGTGTCGGGTTTGATGGACGGCGGGGCCGCCCAGGCCGACGCATCCGCCCGGCAAGCCTGAGATCCCCGCGACGCCGGACACTGTGCCGACGGTCATCGGATGCCGCCGTGAGCAAGTAGCGATTGCCAGCGAGTTCGGCATCCCGCAGGAAGGGCGGCCAGCAGTTCAGGATAGCCGGCCCGGGCAAATCCGGCGCCGGGTCGAAGGTTCGCTGCAGCGTCTTCGAGCGACGCCATCGACCTCTGTGACCCGCAACGGGGCGATCCCGACGTACTCAAGAAGTTGGCCGCGATGGTCCAGGACGGCACGGTCAAGCGCTTCGGTACGTCGAAAGCCGGCGTTTA
>CALMXT010000334.1 GCA_937871125.1 uncultured Zoogloea sp.
CTAGAGCAGACCCAGCGACATGGCGCTGGTACGAATGAAACTCACTGCCTCACTGGTGACAAAAGGCCCGAAGGCACATAAGGTCACCATTTTTTCGCAGGCAACGCGCGATTTCGGAGTCCGTCTGGGCAGCAGCAAGTAATAGCAGCCACTTACCGAAGCCTCCGCGCCGAGGGCCGGCATCTCCCCGGAAGGGGATGTGACGACACTCTGGATCGGAACGCACACCAACGAGTTGCCACGGTCAGTCAAGCTTGTCTCCTCCACGTCTCGCATCCTTTTGGTCCGGGGGATCCCGATCCGGGTCATCGCCGGCCGCCGGCCTTCTTCGAGGCTTTCGATCATGCCGTGTGACTCATTTATGGATCGAATACTGTCATCAACAAAATCACACGTCTGTCAGCGCTGGGCCAAATGTGTGTCGGAATTAGACAGTTCGATCGTAGGAATTTTCTGACGACGCCGGCACGCGCCTTCGCCGGCGAGCGCCACCGCTCCGGTTTGCCAGCGCCGACGCCGACTGGTGCGGCCCGCGAAAAACGGCGATCCTTGCGCCCCGACCTGCAGCAGCCCGACCCCCACCGATGACCTGCAAACTTGTCGTCTTCGACTTCGACGGCACCCTCGCCGACTCCTTCGACGTCTTTCGCCGCTGCCTCGCCGACGCCGCCGCAGCACACGGATTCCGGAGCGTCGCCGACGGCGAGGAAGAGCGCGTCCGCCGCATGTCGGGCCGGCAATTGATGGAACATCTCGGCGTGCCGCTCTGGAAGGTGCCAACTCTCGCGGTGGACATGCGCCGGCGCATGCTGGCGCGGATCGACGAAGTCCGGCCTTTTCCCGGTGCCGAAGACGCTCTCAGCGCTCTCGCCGGGCAAGGCGTGGAACTGGCCCTCGTCACCTCCAACACCCGCGACGCCGCGCGGGCGGTGCTGGGGGATACCGCGCTGCGCCTGTTCCGCCACACCCACTGCGGCACCGCGATGTTCGGCAAGCGCTTCAAGCTGCGCGAACTGCTATGGACCAGCCGCCTGACGCCCGCCGAGATCGTCTGCATCGGCGACGAAATCCGCGACGCCGAAGCGGCCCGCGCGGTGGGCATGGATTTCATCGGCGTCGCCTGGGGCTACACCCATCCCGCCGCGCTGCAAACCTGTTGCGACAAGTCCCTCGTCGAAACCTTCGCGCAACTGCACGACATGCTGGCCCGCTGACCCGGGCCGGCGCCTATCCGCCCGAGCTGGGCGGCAGACCGGCGAAGGCGTCCGGCACTTTCTCTTGCGGCAGTTTCGGGATCTTCAGGCAAGGCGCATCGGGTGCGTATTCCACCCGCAGCCGGTACACCTGACCGCGCGAAACCGACTCCACGTTCGAAGCCGGATCGAGCACCACGTCCTCGCCACGCAACGCCTGCTCGAAGAACTCGCACACGAAGCGCTGCCCGTTCATCGCCCCCTTGCCGAACACCTCATGGTCGTCGTCCTTGTCGGAGCCCACCGCACCCATGCCCGTCAGATCGATATAGCGCGCGCCCGGAGCGAGCGGCTGGTCGGTTCCGAGGCCAAGGGCGTGGGCGCCGTGGGGACGGTCGTCGGTGGACTTGCGCAAAACCTTGTCGTCGGCGTTGAAGGTCACGAACACCGACTCCTGCTCGGCAAGGCGCTCCAGCCAATCCGCATGACCCACATCGTCGGCATCCGGCTCCGACAGCACCACATGCCGAAAGATCGCCTCGCCGTTCAACCAGCCGCCCTCCTCGACGGCGTGCTGAAGAACGATGCTGCCCATGCTATGCACCAGCAGCACGGGCGCCGGATGGCCGGGATGAGCTTTGCGCCACGCCCGCAAAGCAGCCAGAAAGGCGGCGAGACGCTTCCCGCCCGCCCCGGCGTGGGCAAGCGGCCGGGTGCGATCCAGCACAAACGGCTTCCGAAAAGCCGAATCCCAGTTGAACATCAGCACGCTCGCCCGATAGCCAAGTTCGATCTTATGAACGGCGAGCCCCTTGGTGAAGGTGCCGCCGCGCAGACTCTTGGCCGGCTCGTCCCCGCGCCCATGCACAAACACCACCAGCGGCTTGCCCGCGGCCAGCAAACCGCTCATCACACCGTCGAGCTGGTCGATCCGCCATGCCAGCGCATCGCTGGTATAAAGCGGCGTCGCGGCGTTGTATTCGAGTTTTTTCGACATGGTTCTCTCCGTCGGCATACCGGCCGTCAGCCGGCTTCATGCCCTAAACATAGTCGCCGCCGCACGATTCGCCAGTTTTCATACGCTCCGCGCCGCCGCCGCGCAAACCGCCGACTTCACCCAAATCAAGGCCGGGTGCGACGATCCGCCGCACACTTGGCCTCAATCACCCGCCCGGCTCCCCATGCAACGACATCGCCCCCTGCTCAAGTTCTGCCTTGCCCTCTTCATCGCGACGATCGGGCCGGTCGCGGCGCTGCAGGCGGCGGAATGGCACATCAAACCCGGCGAATCGATCCAGGCAGCCATCGCCAAGGCCGCCCCCGGCGACACCCTGCGCGTTGCCCGCGGCCACTACCCCGAAAACCTCCGCATCGACAAGCCGCTCAAGCTCATCGGCGAAGGCCGCCCGACCGTCGACGGCCGCGGCAAGGGCGACACCGTGCGCATCGTCGCCACCGATGTGGATTTCGAAGGTTTCATCGTTGCCGATTCGGGCGCCGACCTGGGCGCCCAGAACGCCGGCGTCTATATCCAGCCCGGCGCCCACCGCGCCCGCGTGGCCCATTGCGACTTCACCTACACCCTGTTCGGGCTGTGGATCGAGAAGGTCGAGGACGTGCGCATCGAGCACAACATCATCACCGGCAAGCGCGATCTCGACTCGTCCCAGCGCGGCAACGGCATCGAGCTCTACAACACCACCGGCGCGCAGATCGTCGGCAACAACATCAGCTTCGTGCGCGACGCGATCTACGTGGATGTGTCCCACCGGGCGATCTTCCGCGGCAACAAAATGCACCACAGCCGCTACGGCACCCACTACATGAACTCCTACCACAACCTGTGGGAGGACAACGACACCTACTACAACCGCGGCGGCCTCGCGCTGATGGAAGTGCGCGACCAGATCGTGCGCAACAACCGCGCCTGGGGCAATTCCGACCACGGCATCATGCTGCGCACCATCCAGGACGCCGTGGTCGAAAACAACGTCGTCGCCGGCAACGCCCGCGGCTTCTTCATCTACGACGCCGAATACAACACCCTCCGCGGCAATCTGGTGGTGGATAACCAGGTGGGTGTGCACCTGTGGGCCGGCTCGGTGCGCAACGTGGTCGAAAAGAACGACTTCATCTCCAACCGCGAGCAGGTCAAATACGTGGCCTCGAAGGACGAACAGTGGGGCGTCAAGGATGGCAACCACTGGAGCAACTACGTCGGCTGGGACCGCAACGGCGACGGCCGCGGCGACGTCCCCTACGAAGCCAACGACATGGTCGACCGGCTCTCGTGGCGCCACCCGATGGTCAAGCTGCTGCTCGCCAGCCCGGCCATCCAGACTTTGCGCCTCATCGCCCAGCAGTTTCCGCTGCTGCGCGCCCCCAGCATCGTGGACAAGAACCCGCGCATGCGCCCCGAACATTCCGACTGGAGAAACTGGCTTGGCAAGCACTATCGTTGAAGCCCGCGGGGTGACCAAGGATTTCGGCACCGTTCAAGCGGTCAAAGGCGTCGACCTCGGCATCGCCGCCGGCGAACTGTTCGGCCTCATCGGCCACAACGGCGCCGGCAAAAGCACCCTGTTCAAGATGATGCTCGGCCTGATCCCCATCACCGCCGGCGAAATCCGCCTGGACGGCGAAAAGGTGAACGGCCCGCGTTTTCGCGAAACCCGCCGCAAGATCGGCTACCTCCCGGAAAACGTCGTCCTCTACGACAACCTCACCGGCCTCGAAACCCTGTTCTTCTTCGCCGACCTGAAAGCCGTGCCGCGCCGCGAATGCGCCGCCCTGCTCGAAAAGGTCGGCCTCGCCCACGCCGCCGGCCGCCGCGTCCGCGAATACTCCAAAGGCATGCGCCAGCGCCTCGGCTTCGCCCAGGCCCTGCTCGGCAAGCCGCGCCTGCTCTTTCTCGACGAACCCACCACCGGCCTCGACCCCGGCGCCATCCGCGACTTCTACCGCATCCTGCGCG
>CALMXT010000335.1 GCA_937871125.1 uncultured Zoogloea sp.
ACGACTTCGAGCCGGACATCGAAGCCTTCTACAAGGAATGGGTGCATCTGCCCGTCCCCGAGCGGGTTGATTAAGCCCTGAGCCGGGCGGAGGGGCCGGCTCGCCGGTCCTTCCGCCCGCATTGACCCGCAGACGAGAGAAACCATTGGGGGGCGGTACAAGATGAACAAGGTGTATGCGGCAAGCGATGCCGCACTGGACGGCTTGCTGTTCGACGGCATGACCGTCGCCGCCGGCGGCTTCGGCCTGTGCGGCATTCCGGAAAACCTGATCGAGGCGCTGCTGCGTGCCGGCACCCGCGATCTGACCATCGTCGGCAACAATGCCGGGGTGGATGACTTCGGCATGGGTCCGCTTTTGAAGACGCGGCAGGTGAAGAAGGTGGTTGCGTCCTACGTGGGCGAAAACAAGGAGTTCGAACGCCAGGTGCTGGCCGGCGAACTGGAGCTGGAACTGGTGCCCCAGGGCACGCTGGCCGAACGTCTGCGCGCCGGCGGCGCCGGCATCCCCGGCTTCTACACCCGCACCGCCTATGGCACGCGGCTGGCCGAAGGCAAGGAAATCCGCGAGTTCGAAGGCCGGGAATACGTCCTGGAGCCCGCCATCAAGGCCGACGTTGCCATCGTCAAGGCCTGGAAGGGCGACCGCGCCGGCAATCTGGTCTTCCGCAAGACCGCCCGTAATTTCAACCCGATGATCGCCACCTGCGGCCGGGTGACCGTGGCGGAAGTCGAGGAACTGGTCGAAGTCGGGGAGCTCGATCCGGACCAGATCCATACGCCGGGCATCTATGTGGACCGCATCGTTCAGGGCGCGGGCTATCAGAAACGCATCGAATTCCGCACCACGGCCGGCAGCGGCGGCCCCGGCAAGACCGATCCGCTGCGCGAGCGCATGGCCAGACGGGCCGCCCAGGAACTGCGCAACGGCTATTACGTCAATCTCGGCATCGGCATCCCGACGCTGGTCGCCAACCACATCCCCGCGGGCATGGAGGTCACCTTGCAATCGGAGAACGGCCTGCTCGGGATCGGACCGTTTCCGCCCGCCGACGCGGTCGATCCGGATCTCATCAATGCCGGCAAGCAGACCATCACCAGCATCCCCGGCAGCAGTTTCTTTTCCAGCGCCGACTCCTTCGCGATGATCCGCGGCGGCCACGTGGATCTGTCCATTCTCGGCGGGCTGGAAGTCTCCGAGAACGGCGATCTGGCCAACTGGATGGTGCCCGGCAGGATGGTCAAGGGGCCGGGCGGCGCGATGGATCTGGTGTCCGGGGTCGGGCGGGTGATCGTGCTGATGGAACACACCGCCCGCGACGGCACGCCGAAGATCCTGCCCCGCTGCAGCCTGCCCCTCACCGGCAAGGGCGTGGTCGAAACGATCATCACCGACCTGTGCGTGTTCACCGTCAACAGCGGGGGCGGTCTGACCTTGATCGAACTTCAGCCGGGGGTTTCGGTGGACGAGGTGAGAAGCAAGACCGGCTGCGGGTTCTTCGTCTCCCCCGGCCTGGTGGCGCATCCGGCCGCGACGCCGGCCTGCTGCTGATCGGACCGAAGGCCGGGGCGGCACGGATGTCGGCCCCGGTCCAATCGACTGACAACCGCGCTGACCGAATGCCGGCAAGCCCGCCGGCGGAAAAGAAAGGTGTGCCATGAGCGATGCTCAAGGGGATGGATCGACGCTGCGCCGGCAGGTGATGGGCGACGAGTTTGTCGACCGGGCGCTCGCCGATGCCGACGACTTCACCCGGCCGCTGCAGGATTTCATCACCGACCACGCCTGGGGCGCCGTGTGGTGCCGGGACGGGATGGACCTCAAGACCCGCAGCCTGATCACTGTGGCCATGCTGACTGCGCTGGGGCGTCACGACGAATTGCGGGGCCACATCCGCGGCGCGCTCAACAACGGAGCCTCCATCGGAGAAATCCAGGAGGTGCTGCTCCATGCCGCGGTGTATTGCGGCGTGCCGCTGGCCGCAGAAGCCTTTCGGGCGGCCCGGCCCGTCATCCAGACCCATCGGGCCGGCTGCGTCTGAGGGCACGCCGGAGCGTTGCGGCGGTTACATGCGCCGGGCGCCTTAGCGCGCCGGCCGTTTCGGTGGTAGAAGGAAGCCGCTTTCCGCCTACCTCTCCATGCCGAAACTCACGCCCGCCATTCTCCATTGCGACGACGCGCTGATCGTTGCCGACAAGCCGGCCGGTCTGCTCTCCGTGCCCGCGCGGGGCGAGGCACGGCAGGATTGCCTTGTCGCGCGCGTGCAGGCTTGCTATCCCGACGCATTGATCGTCCATCGCCTCGACATGGCCACATCGGGGCTGATCCTGCTGGCCCGCGGCCCCGAGATGCTCCGCCGGCTCAGCCTCGCCTTCGAGCAGCGGAGCGTAGGCAAGCACTACATCGCGCTGGTGCAAGGCCATATGGCCGAGGACCACGGCGAGATCGCGCTGCCGCTGGCCGACGATCCGGAGAGGCGCCCCCGCCAGCGGGTCGATCTACTCCACGGCCGCCGCGCCTTGACCCGCTACCGCGTCGTCGCCCGCAGCGGCGAGGGCGACGACGCCGTCTCCCGCGTCGAACTCAAGCCGGTCACCGGCCGCACGCATCAGCTACGCGTCCATCTTCTGTCGCTTGGCCACCCCATCGTCGGCGATCCGCTCTATGCCCCGGCCGACAGCGCCGCCCGTCACGCCCGCATGCATCTGCACGCGGCGGGCATCGCCCTCATCCATCCGCAAACCCGGCTGCCGATGTGTTTCGAAAGCCCGGTGCCGTTCTGAGGGCATGGCATCGTCGTCGCGCGTCCTGCGCCGCCATCCGCGGCGCGCCCGACAGCCGGGCGGTAAGGGGGCGCCGGCGGGGCGCCGTCAGCGGAAGTCGCCTTCGATCCAGGTCCGGGCCGCCGCCGGGGTGAGTTTGAAATCCGCCATCACCTTCTCCTGGGCGACGCGTTCGCCGCTTTCGTCGAAGGCGGCGAGCAGGGCGTAGGGTTCGAACTCATCGGGCACGATATCCAGGGTCACTTCCCATTGCGCGTCCCGCGCGCTCACCGTCAGGCGCCGATGCAGCCGGGCCTGCAACTGTCTTCGATGCTGTTGCAGGATCTCCGACGCCGATTTCACCAAGGCATTGAACGCGGATCGATCCAGCGGCCTGGGGGGGCGGCCGTCCCGCTCCGTACCCCACGGCGCCACCAGCACGGGTTCCGATTCGCCATCCCGAAGCGCCTCCACCGCCCAGCCGTCTTCGTCTTCGTTGCTGACGACCCGGACGGTCCAGCCGTCCTCGCTCCAGCGCCGGCCGTCCCTCGTCACCCCATTCGCGCCGGCCTGGACGGGGGCCGGCGCGGCGAAGGGCGTCCGCGGCGCGACGATTGCCCGCGGCCGCGCCGGGGCGCCGGACGGCGCAAGCGGCAATTGCTGCGGAACCGCGGCTTCGGAAGCGGGCGCCGGTGCCGCGCGCCGGCGCGGCGCCCGCGCAATGCGTCCCGGCGGCAGGGCGCCGTCGAGCGCAAAATCGAAACTCATCTGCTCACTCATGGTCGTTGCTGTGCTGTGCCGGCAAAACCGGCCGTTTATTTCAGTGCTGCGCCTGTTTCGGCGACAGCCTTGGCCTTGCCGCCGACATCGGGAACGGGCTATGGCCGTCGCAAGGCGGTTCGGACCTCAATCCGGATGTTGATACTGTATAAAATAACACCGATCGATTCAAGCCGGGTGGCCGCAAGGCCTTCGCTGCAAGCCGAGCGCGGATCGCGCCCAGGCGGTGGCACAACGCAGGGCTCAAAGGCCGGAAAGCCCTGATCGACCTGCCGATCCGGCGCCGCGGTGTCGCGCCTTGCCCCTTGGCGGGCTTATGATCCGCGCCTGTCCTGCCTGAAAACCGCATCATGCCGTACCTCATCGTCGTCAATATCCTCTGGGCCTTTTCCTTCAGTCTCATCGGCGAATATCTGGCCGGCCGGGTGGATAGCGATTTCGCCGTGCTCGTCCGGGTGGCCATCGCCGCCTTGGTGTTCATTCCCTTCACCCGCTGGCGGGGCGTGCCGCGGCCGCTGCTGGCGGGGTTGTGGCTGGCCGGAGCGCTGCAGTTCGGCGTCACCTACCTGTGCCTTTACCGCAGCTTCGGCGTGCTGACGGTGCCGGAGGTGCTGTTATTCACGGTGCTGACGCCGATCTACGTCACCCTGCTCGACGATGCGCTGGCACGGCGCTTCAACCCCTGGGCGCTGCTCGCCGCGTTGGTGGCGGTGGGCGGCGGCGTGCTGATCCGCTTCCAGCACCTGGAAGGCGACTATCTGGCGGGTTTTGTGCTGCTGCAGATTGCCAACGCCACCTTCGCCGCCGGTCAGGTGCTGTGCCGCCATCTGCTGATCCGCTATCCCACGGATTGGCCCCTGTACCGCTTCTTCAGTCACTTCTTTCTCGGCGCGCTGGGGGTCGCCATCGCGTCCTTCGCGATCTTCGGCAATCCCGCCCGCCTGCCCCAGACCGCGCTGCAATGGGGTGTGCTGGTGTGGATGGGCTTGTTTGCCACCGCCCTGGGCATGTTCTGGTGGGTCAAGGGCAGCACCCGCGTGGATGCGGGAACGCTGGCGGTGATGAACGAACTCCACGTTCCCCTCGGCCTGTTGGTGAATCTGCTGATCTGGAACCGCGACGCGGACATTCCCCGCATCGCCCTCGGCGGCAGCGTGATCCTGCTGTCTTTGTGGCTCAACCGCCTGGGACGCGCCCGCGGCGCTCAGGCGCGGATCGAGACGGCGTGATACCGCCCGCCCGCGGCGCTGAAGGCGATTCCGGCCGCGGCGGACGGTGTGCGGGCGCCAGCGTCGAAGGCCGTGCGCCGACGACAGGCGGTGGCGTCTGCCGGCCGGTCGGTGTGGCCCCCGAATAACCGACATCCAACGCCGCCGGATCGACTGCACGCGCAGCGAAACGCACTTCCGGCAAGGCGATACGCCGTTCCGCGGGCCGCACACTCACTTCCGCTCCGGCGCATCGGCCTATCGTCGTGCCGGAAGCGAATGGATACGTCGGTGAAGTGAGTTCCGGTGCCGGCGTAGTGACATCTCACGGTCGCGTAGTGACATCTCGCCACGGCGTTGCGACATCTCGTAACTGCGTAGCGACATCCGGCCGGTCGGATGTGACATGCGCGTCCTGCGTAGTGACTTCGCGAGGCACGGATGTGACATCCTGCGCCGCGATATTGAGTTCGCGTAGCGCGAGAGTCGCTATCGCGCGTTCGATAGCGACTGTGTCAGTCCCGTAGTCCGGTTTAGCGCAGCGTCATCCGACATCGAATGCCCCGATCTGTTCATGGCCGGGAAGATCGGGTGACGCTGCGCCCGCCCGATCCGCTCGAACTGCCCGGCGGTGGGTTGCGGCAGCGTCAAACCAGCGGCTGGGCAAACCATTCGACCAGAAAATCCAGCATCGCCCGCAGCGCTGGCGGCATCTGGCGGTGGGACTGGAATATCGCATGGATGCCCAGCGATTTGACTGTGTAGCCCGGCAGCAGGGCGACCAGACGGCCGGCCTGGATCGACGCGTTGGCGGCATACCAAGGCTGCATGGCGATGCCGGCGCCGTGTTCCGCCGCGGCAAGCAGCACGTGCGCCTCGTTGGCGCTCAGATTGCCGCCCACCGGCACGCCGATGTGCTCGCCGGCGGGATCGGAGAATTCCCACAGGCTGCGCCCGAAGTAGGAATAGGTCAGACAGTTGTGCGCGGTGAGGGCGTCCGGCTGCGTGGGCGTGCCATGTTCCGCCAGATAGGCGGGGGACGCGCACACCACCGATGCGCACTCGCCCAGCCGGCGGGCGATCAGGTTGGGATCGAGATCGTTGGTGATGCGGATTGCCACATCGATGCGCTCTTCCACCAGATTCACCGCGCGGGCGTCGATGCGCAGATCCACCGCGGTCAGCGGATGGCGCCGCAGGAAGGCCGTCATCGCCGGTGCCAGCACCACCTCGGCGAGGGATTGCGCACAGGCGACCCGCAGCAGGCCGCGTACCGGCGAGGCATCGTCCGCGGGCAGCGCCGGCATGTCGGCGGCGAAGGCGAGCATGCCGCGGCAGCGTGCCAGCGCCTGCTCGCCGGCGGCGGTCAGGCTCAGGCGGCGGGTGGTGCGATGCAGGAGCCGCGCGCCGGCCCAGCGCTCCATCTGGGCGAGGTAGCGCGTCACCATCGCCCGCGACATGTCCAGCGCATCGGCCGCGGCGGCCATGCTGCCCCGATCGGCGATCTCCACAAACACTTCGGCGGCAGTGATACGGTCCATATTCAACCGAATTGAGCAATAAACATTTGCCGATTATGCGGTTTTTGCATCGAAACAAGAAACGTAGGATGGCCTGCATCAACCTTCAGGAGCCTTCCCATGTTTCGCAAGCGCATTTCCCGCAGCCTTGCCGTCGGTGCCCTTGGCCTCGCCTTCGCCGCCGGCGCCCACGCCGCCGAGCCGCTCACGCTCGAGGTCTATAACCCCGGCGACAAGGCCATCTTTCCGGTCTCCTCGGAGATCGTTGCCGGCAAGACCGAAGCGGTGCTGATCGATGCCCAGTTTCAGCGCAACGATGCCGAAGCCCTGGTGGCCCGCATCCAGGCCACCGGCAAAAAGCTCACCACGGTCTATATCAGCCACGGCGATCCGGATTACTACTTCGGTCTGGACGTGATCCGCCGTGCCTTTCCCGACGCCCGCATCGTCGCCACGCCGCAAACCGTGGCCCACATCCAGGCCAGCAAGGACGGCAAGCTCGCCTACTGGGGCCCCATCCTCAAGGACGCTGCGCCGCAGGAACTCGTCGTGCCGGACATCCTGACGGGCGAGAGTCTCACCGTGGACGGCCAGCGTCTGGAGATTGTCGGCCCCGAGCAAGACCGCCGCTTTGTGTGGATTCCGTCCCTGCGCGCGGCGGTGGGCGGCATTCCGGTGGCCGCCAATCTCCACGTCTGGCTGGCCGACACGCCGACTCCCGAATCCCGCCGGCAATGGCAGAAGACCCTCAAGGCGATGGCCGGCCTCAAGCCCAGGGTCGTGGTGCCGGGCCACTTCCTGCCCAACGCCGACGGTTCCGCCCCGACGACCCTGGCGGCGGTGAAATTCACGCAAACCTATCTGCAGACATTCGAACGGGAAGCGGCGCAGGCCGGCGATTCCGCCCAACTCATCGCCGCCATGAAACGGCACTACCCGCAGCTGCCCGAGAGCGCCTCGCTGGACCTCGGTGCCAAGGTCGTCAAGGGCGAAGTCCGATGGCCGCAGTAAGCCCCCTTCATTGATCCACCGCCTCACCCACTCATCAAGGAGATTTTCATGACCCACGTCGCCATTCTCGGTATCACCGGCCGCGCCGGCTCCCGCATCGCCACCGAACTCCTCCGTCGCCGGCACACCGTCACCGGCATCGCCCGCAACGTCGCCGCGGCCGCCGCGCAGCCCGGCCTCACCCTCAAGGCCGGCGACGTCACCGACGCCGAGACCCTCGCCGCATTGCTGAAGGGCCACGATGTGGTCGTCAGCAGCACCCGCTTCGTCGGCGGCACCGACGCCGCCACCCTGATCGCCGCAGCCCGGCAGGCTGGCGTCAAGCGGGTCATCGTTGTCGGCGGCGCCGGCAGTCTTGAGGTTGCGCCGGGCGTGGCCCTCGTCGACACCCCGGAGTTTCCGGAGATCTACAAGGCCGAAGCCATCGGCGGCAGTGCCTTTCTCCAGACCCTGCGGGCCGAAACCGAACTCGATTGGACCTTCCTCTCACCCTCCGCCCTCTTCGAGCCCGGCGAGCGCACGGGCCGCTTCCGCCTGGGCGGCGACCGGCTGCTGGTGGACGCCAGCGGCAACAGCCACATCTCCATGGAGGATTACGCCATCGCGCTGGCCGACGAACTCGAAACGCCCAAGCATTCGCGGGCGCGGTTCACGGTCGGGTATTGAGGGACGCTGTTGTAAAACCACAAAGGCGCCTGCGGGCGCCTTTTCAGTGCTGCGCGTGGGCGCGACGGCCCTAAACCGGCCGCCGATTCGCGCCCTCGCGCAGGCCGGCCGGCATCGGTTTCAGTTTGGCCCGGCCCACGCCTGCAGCAGCCGCAGCCCCCAGGCGACGCCGAAGCCGGTCTGGTCGGTGGCGATGGCGCCCAGTCCGTCTTCGCAACTGGCCGCCGACAGATCCACATGCAGCCACGGCAGATCGCCCACGAAGCGGCTGAGCAGGAGCGCCGCGTGGATGTGGTCCGGCGCGTCGTCGTCGAGGCTGCATTGGCAGACATCCGCAATCTCGCTGTCGAGCGCGTCGTCGTAATCGGCGTCCATCGGGAAGCGGCACATCCGCTCGCCGCTGGCGACGCCGGCCTTCAGGGCGTGTTCGGCGAGGGTGTCGCTGCTGGCGAAGAAGCCGGAATAGCGGCAGCCCAGGGCCTGGATCATGGTGTAGGTGAGGGTGCCGAAATCGACGATCAGATCGGGTTCGTCGCGGGCGGCCAGGGCCAGCGCGTCGGCCAGCACGAGACGTCCTTCGGCGTCGGTATGGACGATTTCGATGGTGGTGCCGTTCAAGGCCTGCACCACATCGCCCTGACGGCTGGCGCGGGGCGAGAGGTCGTTGTTCGCCAGCGCCAGCCAGGCGTCGATGCGCAGCGGCAGCTTGAGACGCGTGGCGGCCAGCAGGATGCCGAGCACCACCGCCGAGCCGGCCATGTCTTCGTGCATGCCGATCATCGCGTCGGCCGACTTGAGGTTGTGACCGCCGGTGTCGAAACAGATGCCCTTGCCGACCAGGGCCACCCGGCCTTGCGCGGCGGGCGGAATCAGCGAAACCCGCACGATGGCCGCATCGGCCAGCTCACTGCCCTGGGCCACCGCTACAAAGGCGCCGGCGCCCATCGCCTGCAGGCGCGGCAGATCGAACTCCTCGACTTGCCAGCCCAGTTCGCCGGCAAGCGCAGCGATGCGCGAGCGGTAGACGGCCGGGGTCAGCGCGTTGGGCGGCAGTGCGGTGAGCGTGCGGGCCAGAAGATTGCCTTCGGCCAGGCCCAGGGCGTCGCGGGGTTCGGCATCGACGCCCCAGATGCGCAGGGATTCGAGCGGCTGCGGGGCATCTTTCTGCTTGCGACTGGGGAGGGGCGCGCCGTTGGCGAGGGCGACGTAGGCGGCGAGGCCGGCCATCCAGGCGCGCTCGCCGGCGTCGGCCACGATCAGCACGTCGATGCCGGCGGGCTCTTCGTCGAGCAGGACCGCGAGACCGTCGCGCAGCAGGGTCTGATTGTCGAAGGTGGATTTTTCCGGGTCGAGCATCAGCCACACGCGCAGGGCGCCGCTCGCGGTATTGGCCGAGACCGGCTCGCTGTCCAGTTCGTCCGGATCGAGGCGGCGGCGGGCCAGCGTCGCCTGCAGCAGCGGATGATCGGGAATGTTGCCGGCTTCGCTCGCGCCGGGGGCAAGCACGATCAGCACATGGTTCATGGCGGCCAGGGCGTCGGGTTCCGGAAGGGCGGCGGCGGTGCAGAGGGTGGCGAGCGTGGATTCGGATGGGGTCATGGGCTGGGCGTTGGAAAAGCGGAGTGGGCTCCATTCTCCGCCACTCCGGGCGGCTTCGGATTGCGGCTTTCGGGCGCGTCCCGGCCGGGCGCGGCATGTGCTCCGTCGTCCGACGGCGGGTGCGCAAAGTGTCGGCGCTTGAGGGCGCCGGGGCTGGGACCGCCCGGTTTTGGACTATATTGGTCCGCGGCCTGTGTCGGCCGGATTGTCGGGCAGCGGCGTCCGGCAATCCGGCCCTGCGTGTTTTCCGGTTCGACCCTTGCGCCCGACCCATGAACCTTCGCCAGCGATTTCTCGAACTCCAGTCGGTGCTGAACGCCCATCAGGCGCTGTGGCGGCCATCGCCGTTTTACGTGCGCCGGCCGGAGTGGTGCGCGCAGTGGCCCGCGCTGGCCGAGGCGGTGCTGGGGCTCGACGAGTCCACGCTGGAGGCGTTCGTCGACGACCCGGAGGCATGCCGCGGGTGGCTGGCTGCCCGCCTGCCGGTGGTCGGACTGCTGGCGCCCTTGTGTGCGCTGGCACCGCTGCCGTCGCGGGATTTGCCGGCGTGCGACGGGCGCTTCGACTGGTTCGTACCCGGCCGCAAGCGCGAGCAGATCGAGGCTTTCGCTGCCCACGGGCCGGTGGCGCGGGCGCCGCTGCTGGAATGGTGCGCCGGCAAGGGCCACCTCGGGCGGCGCTTGGCGCTGAGCGACGGTCAGCCGGTCAGTTCGCTGGAAATCGATCCCGCCCTGTGTGCGGATGCGTCGCGCCTCGCGGCCCGGGTGGGCGTCGGGCAGACCGTGCTGTGTGCCGACGCGCTCGACGAGACTTCCCGCCGCCATGTACGGGGCCGCGCGGTGCTGGCGCTGCATGCCTGCGGCGAGTTGCACCGTTCGCTGGTGCGCAGCGCGGCGCTGGACGGCGCGGACAGCTACCGGATTGCGCCGTGTTGTTATTACCGCGGGGCGCAGGAGGGCTATCGTCCCTTGAGCCGCGCGGCGGCCTTGTCGCTCGACGGCAGCGCCCTGCGTCTGGCGGTGACGGAAACCGTGACCGCACCGCAGCGCATCCGCCGGCGCCTTGCGCGGGATCAGGTCTGGAAGCTCGCTTTCGTCGCGTTGCGCAATGGGGTCCTGGGCGAGCAGATCCGGCCCTTTCGGCCGGTGCCGTCGATCTGGATGGCCGGCGACTTTGCGGCCTGCGCCCAGGCGCTGGCGCAGCGCGAAGGCATGGCCTTGCCGGAGGAGGTGGATTGGGCGCACTGGCTCGCGGTGGGCGAACGCCGCCGCGGCGAGGTTCGGCGCCTGGAGCTCGTCCGCCACGCGTTTCGGCGTGCGCTGGAAGTATGGCTGGTGCTGGATGTGGCGCTGGGGCTGGAGGAGGCCGGTTTCGAGGTGGAGGTGGGGACGTTCTGCGCGCGTGCGCTGACGCCCCGGAACCTGATGGTGCTGGCCCGGCGCCGGGATGCGGCGGCCGGTTTTTTGAACGGTGGGCGTGCTTCGGTGTCCGTTCCGATGGACGCTCTGCCAAACGAGGCAGTCGGCGTCGTCCAAGTGATCGACAACAACATGAAAAAGGAGAATCGCCCGATGAGTCAGGAAAGCATTTGGACCAACCGTTACCGGGAAGCCGGCGAAGCCTACCTGTTCGGCACCGAGCCGAACCGTTTTCTGGCCCACCGCGCCGACGCGCTGCAAAGCGGCCGGACGGCGCTGTCGGTGGCCGACGGCGAGGGCCGCAACTCGGTGTGGCTGGCCGAGCAGGGGCTGGAAGTGACCGCCATCGAGATTTCCGCGGTCGCCGTCGAAAAGGCCCGGCGTCTGGCGCAGGGGCGCAAAGTGCAGGTGTCCTTCCTGCAGGCCGACATGCTGGCGCCGGGCTGGCCGCCGGCCGAACTGCACGGTGCCTTCGATTGGGTGGTCGGCATCTTCATCCAGTTCGTCGGCCCCGAATGGCGCGACCGCCAGTTCGATGCCATGAAGCAGCTGACCCGTCCGGGCGGCCGCATCCTGCTTCAGGGCTACACGGTCAAGCAGCTCGAATACCGTACCGGCGGCCCGTCGGCCGTCGAAAACCTGTACACCGACGAAATCCTGCGGGATGCCTTCGCCGACTGGGAGATCGAGGAACTGGTGGAGTATGAGGAGGACATCGCCGAGGGTTCCGGCCACAAGGGCCGTTCCGCGCTGATCGGGCTGGTGGCCCGCAAGCCGGCGTAAACGGGTTCGGGATGACGGGGGCCGGCAGCGGCCCCCGCTTTTTTTACAGCAGCTGAAACGCCAGCGCGGCGACACAGGTGGGCGGCAGGGCCGCCAGAAGCAGCCCGAGCGGCGCCACCGATTCGTCGTCGAAGCTGGATTTGAGGATGGCCACGCCGGCCGGGTTGGGCGCGTTGGCGATGATGCTGAGGCCGCCGCCGGTGACCGCACCGGCCACGATGGCGTACTTGAACTCTTCCGAAACGCCTTCGACCAGCGAGGCCAGATAGGTGAGCGCGGCATTGTCGGTGATGGCGGTGAGCGTCGTGGAGAGCAGGTAGAGCGCCGAGGGTTCGACACGGGTCAGCAGCGGCTGCAGCCACCACTGCTGAAGGCCGCCCAGCACCACCAGCCCGGCGAGGAAGAAGGCCACCAGCAGCCCTTCGCGCAGGATCAGCGGGTTCTGGTGGCGGGCGTAGGCTTCGGTGTAACCCAGAAAGAACAGGAACAAGCCCATGAACACCGCCGTATGGTGGGCGAACACCACGACGCCGACCAGAAAGGCGATGTGGATGCCGGCCACCGTGAGCGGCATCGTCGGGTCGCTCCCGTCCGGGCCGCGGCCCTTGGCGGCCAGTTCGCCGCGGAACAGCCAGCTCAGCGCCGTGGCGTTGATGAACACCGCAATGGCGGCCTTCCAGCCGAAGTGGGAGAACATGAAGGGCGTGTCCCACTGCCACTGGGCGGCCACCATCAGCACCGGCGGGGCGGCAAAGTGGGTCAGCGTGCCGCCGATGGAAATATTGACGAAGAGCAGGCCGATCGTGGCGTATTTGAGGCGGTTCGAGATGCCTTGGGTGAAATAGCGGTCGCGCAGCATCAGCGCCGCCAGGGTCATGGCCGCCGGTTCGGTGATGAAGGAGCCGAGCAGCGGCACCAGTGCCAGACACAGGAAGAACACGGCGATCGGACGCTTCATCGGCAGCAACGCCGCAAGGCCGTCCACCAGCTTCATCACGCTGACCAGGATGGGCCGGCTGGCGGCGATGACCATGATCACGAAGACGAACATCGGTTCGGTGAAGTTGCGGCTTTCCACGTAGTGCACCGCCGCCTCCTGCCCCGACAGCCACAGCATGGCGATCACCAGCACGAAGGCCCACAGGCCGAACACCACTTCCACTTCGCCCAGCAGATGCCACAGCCCGGCATGACGGGGCTGCAGGTGGGCCAGCCGGGCAAACAGGCCGGTCGAGAAGGTGTGGAGCACGGCGATGCCGAAAAGTACGGCAGCGATGAGTTCGGGCGGAGTGATCTCGGAAGGGAGCATGGCGAGCGATTTGTGGTGGTGCAGAGGGGGGAGCTTACCCAAAAAAACGCCTCTCCCGGTCGTTGGCGGCAAAGGGGAGCGGGACCGAGGCGGCGGGAATGGTGCGGCGCGGCGCTTTTTTCCGGTATGGTTTCGGCTGCCCCGACCGGTGTGTCGGTATTTCAAGCCTGCCATCCATGAACGCTCCTTTCCTCCTTCCGCCCCTCGTCGACGACCTCAGTCTGGCCTATCGGCTGTGCCCCGCGCGGGGTCGGCAATCGGCGCTGGCGGTGTTGCTCCACGGCGTCGGCGCCAACGAGGGCTCGCTGGCCGGCCTTGTGCCGCTGCTGCCCGATCACGTCACGACCGCGCTGGTGCGCTCGCCCTTCGCGATGGGGCCGAACGCCTTTTCGGCCTTTGCGGTGAGCTTTACCGCCAGCGGTCCGGTGATCGACGCGGATCAGGCCGAGGCGAGCCGTCTGCGGCTGGCCGCGTTCGTCGGCGAACTGCAGGCCCGCACCGGCATCGCTCCGGCGCGCACCGTGGTGGCGGGTTTCAGTCAGGGCGGCATTATGTCCGCCGGCCTCGCGCTGACGCGGCCGCAGGCGGTGGCCGGTTTCGGTTTGATGTCCGGGCGCATCCTCAAGGAAATCGGACCGCACATCGCGCCCGCCGCAGCGCTGGCGGGCGTCGAGGGGCTGATTCTCCACGGCGATTTCGACGACCGTCTGCCGGCGGCTTTCGCCGACCAGAGCGCTGCGCTGCTCGAAAGCCTTGGGGTGCGCTTCACGCAAAAACGCTACCCCGCGGGCCACGAGATCACCCGCGACAGCGCGCTCGATTTCGCCGCCTGGGTGGCCCGCCTGTTGCCGGCGGCGTGAGCGTGGCGATCCGCCGTTTTTGGGTGAATTGCGCCTTTCCGTTTGTGCTGGCGCTCTTCGGTTCGTCGCATGCTGCCGCCGAGGATGCGGACATGGCCCGGCTTTTTGCGGAGCGGGGCGTGAATGGCACGGTGGTCGTCGAATCCCTCGATGGCGGGCAGCGCTTCGTTCACAACGACGCCCGCGCGGCCCGCCGGTTCGCGGTCGCATCGACCTTCAAGATCTTCAACACCCTGATCGCCCTCGAAGAACACGCCATTGCGGGAAAAGATGCGGTGTTGAAGTGGGATGGTCAGGTTCGGGAGTTTCCGGACTGGAATCGCGATCAGACCCTGGAGAGTGCGTTCAGGGTTTCCTGCGTGTGGTGTTTTCAGGATCTGGCGCGCAAGGTCGGCGGCGAGAAGTACCGGATGTATCTGCGCCAGGCCGGCTATGGCGAACTGCGCGAGCCTTTCGATGAAACGACCTTCTGGCTCGACGGTTCGCTGCAGATCAGTGCCTTGGAGCAGGTGGCGTTTTTGAAGAAGGTGTATCGGCAGACCCTTCCGTTCAGCGCCGCGTCCTACGAAACGCTGCGGCAGATCATGCTGGTGGAGCGCACGCCGCGCTTCACCCTGCGTGCCAAGACCGGTTGGGCAGCCAGAATGACGCCGCAAACCGGCTGGTATGTGGGTTATGTCGAGACGGCCGCCGACGTGTGGTTCTTTGCGACGAACCTCGACGTGGGCGCCGAGGCGGATTTGCCGCTGCGCCAGCAACTGACGCGCGGGGTCTTGATGCAAAAGGGAATCATCCCGTCGCTTTGAGTGAGGTTCGAACCTTGATGGAAGACTTGCAATCCGCAGCCCGGAAGCCCGCCGACGCCTTCGGCTGGTGGTTCGTGCTGCGCGGGCGGGAAGTGCTGCTCGATGCCGACGGCGGCATTCCCTGCGGGGCATCTCCGCTGGTGCCGGCGGTTGGCCGGGTCCAGCGGCTGGGCGAGCTCGACGGGCTGCCGTGTTACGCCGTCGATCTGCCCGGCGACGCCGCAGCTCCGGCGGGCGCGGCCTTCGTCGACCCCAAGCCGCAGCTCGACCGGCTGACCCAGTGCGCCGGCAGCATGCTGGCGCGGGCGCTGGAGATTGCCGAATGGGACCGCGCGCACCGTTTCTGCGGCGCCTGCGGGGCGCCCACCGTGCAGCGCGGCGCGGCGATCGTGCGTGTCTGCACCAACGAGGCCTGCCGCCGCGAGCACTTTCCGCGGGTCTCGCCGGTGGTGATCGTCGCCGTCGAGCGGGGCGACGAGATCCTGCTCGGGCGCTCGCATCACTTTCCGCCGGGCCTCTACAGCGTGCTGGCAGGTTTCGTTGATGCCGGCGAAAGTGCCGAAGAGGCCGCCCACCGGGAGATTTTCGAGGAAACCCGGCTGCAGATCGGCGATCTGCGCTACTTCGCCAGCCAGCCTTGGCCGTTTCCCCATTCCTTGATGCTCGGCTACCAGGCTCGCTACGTGAGCGGCGAGATCGTCTGCGCCCCGGACGAGATCGAAGACGCGGCCTTCTTCCGTTTCGACCGGCTGCCGTCGGCCTTTCCGCTGCGCGCGACCGTGGCCCATTGGCTGATCCGCGATTTCTGCCGGCGACATGGCCGCAACTGGCCCGACGGCGCCTGATTTCCCGTCCCGGAGCCAACACCCCATGCCGACTTTGCCGCCGCTGCTGCCCCGCGAACTGCTGACCCGGATGTTCGCCGCGGCCGTCGATGCCGCCAGGCCGGAGCGCTGCATTCCGCCCTTCGTGCCGGCACCGCCGGTCGGCCGCACCGTCGTCATCGGCGCCGGCAAGGCCTCGGCGGCGATGGCCCAAGTGCTGGAGCGCCACTGGCCCGGCCCGCTCGAGGGGCTGGTGGTGACGCGTTACGGCTACGCCGTGCCCTGCGAACGCATCGAGATCGTGGAGGCCGCCCATCCGGTGCCCGACGCCGCCGGGCTGGCGGCGGCCGGGCGCATGCTCGAACGGGTGCGCGGCCTCGGCGCCGACGATCTGGTGATCTGCCTGATTTCCGGCGGCGGCTCGGCGCTGCTGCCCTTGCCGGGCGAGGGCGTCAGCCTGGACGACAAGCAGGCGATCAACCGTGCGCTGCTCAAATCGGGCGCGACGATTTCCGAGATGAATTGCGTGCGCCGCCATCTCTCGGCGATCAAGGGCGGACGTCTGGCGGCGGCCTGTCATCCGGCGCGGGTGGTGAACCTGCTGATTTCCGACGTGCCCGGCGACCGTCCGATGGATATCGCTTCCGGCCCGACGGTGGCCGATCCGAGCACCTGTGCGGACGCCCTCGAGATCGTCCGCCGTTACGCCATCGAACTGCCGCCCGCTGCCCGGCGTCTGCTCGAAAGCGGTGCCGGCGAAACCCTCAAGCCGGGCGACGCGCGGCTGGCCGGCCTTGTCACCCATCTTGTCGCCACGCCGCAGATGGCCCTCGAAGCCGCTGCGGCGGTGGCGCGCACGGCGGGCGTGACGCCCTTGATCCTCGGCGATGCCATCGAGGGCGAAGCGCGCGACGTGGCCAAGGTGATGGCCGCCATCGCGCTGCAGGTCGTCAAGCATGGCCAGCCGCTGGCGGCGCCCTGCGTGCTGCTCTCCGGCGGCGAGACGACGGTGACGGTGCGTGGCGGCGGGCGCGGCGGGCGTAATGTGGAATTCCTGCTGGCGCTGGCCTTGGCCCTCGCCGGGGCGCCGGAGGTGTTCGCGGTGGCCGGCGACACCGACGGCGTCGACGGGCAGGAGGAAGTCGCCGGTGCTTTCGTCGCCCCCGACACGCTGGCCCGTGCCTGGGCGCTGGGGCTGCGCCCCCGCGAACGCCTCGACGACAACGACGCTCACGGGTTTTTCGCGGCCCTCGGCGATGCCCTCGTCACCGGCCCGACCCTGACCAACGTGAACGACTTCCGGGCCGTGCTGGTGCTCGGGAGCCTGGCTCAAGAAATCGCGCTCTGAACCGATATGCCTCGGGTGAACTTCGCCCGATTGCATTCCCAATCCAATGAAAAAAAGTCAGACGCGGCTCGGCGACGGTCGGAGACCGCGGCCGTCCCGGCCCCCTTCCGAACGCTTGCCGGCGTTGCCGGGACGCGGGGTGGCGGTCGCTTTGGCGCTGGCGTGCAGTTTTGCGTTTGTTTTATGGCCGGTTTCGGTGTGCGCCGAGAGTGCTTCCGAAGCGCAGTTGCGGGCCGCCTATCTGGTCAATTTCCTGAAATACGTCGAATGGCCGGTCGGCGTCGGCGGCGCGACGATCTGCATCTACGGTCGCGATAGCCTGACTGCGCCTCTGGCGGCTTATGAAGGGCGCACCATCCAGGGGCGGGAAGTCCGCATCCGCCGCATCAGTCAGCCCGAGCAACTCGCCGACTGCCAGGAAGTGTTCGTGCCGGAAGCCGACGAGGAGCGTTACGCCGGCCTGTTCCGGAGCGTCGGCCGGCTGCCGGTGCTCACCGTCGGCGAGAGCCCGGCCTTCGTCCAGCAGGGCGGCGGGGTGGCGTTGGTGCGGGTGGAGAACCGTCTGGTCTTCGACGTGAACCTCGGCGCGATCACCCGCTCGGGGCTCCGGGTCAGCCCCCAGATGCTGCGTCTGGCGCGCGAAGTGGTGGGGGCGCCGCGATGAAGCCGGGCAAGCTCGATATGTCGGTGCGCCTCGACCATCTGCCGATCCGCCAGAAGCTGGCCCTCATCGTTTCCATCTCGGTGGCCGCCAGCCTGTTCTTCGTGTTCCTGATCGTCGGCGCCGCCGAGCTCCGCGAAAGTTATGTGGCGCGGGTCGCCAAGCTGCGCGCGGTCGCCGGCGTGGTGGCCTTCAATGCTTCGGCCGTGCTCGATTTTCAGGATGCCGTGGGGGCCGCCAATCTGCTGCGCGCCCTCGAAAGCGATGAGGACATCGTCGCCGCCTATCTCGTGCAGAAAGAGGGCGGATTCAGCCACACCTGGCAGGCGCAGGGCTGGAAGCTGCCGCTGCCGTCGGATGTGCTGCGTCCCCACGACCGCTTCGCCACCTATTTCGATCGCGACACCTTGTCCGTCGTGGTGCCGATGCGTAGCGGCGGCGAACCGATCGGCTCGCTCGCCATCGTCAGTCGCCTCAGTCACTTGTGGGCGGCGGTAGGCGTGCGGTTCTCGCTGTTCGTGGCCGCGCTGGCGCTGGCCTTCCTGCTTGCGATCGGGATAGCCCGGCGCCTTCAACGCTCGATGGCCGGCGCCATTTCCGACCTGACCGAAACCGCGCGCCGGGTGTCGGAATCGCGGGATTTCGGGCTGCGCGCCGAGAAGCGCACCGACGACGAAATCGGCCAGCTCGCGGATGCCTTCAATACCATGCTCGCAGAGGTGGCCACGCGGGACCGGGAGCTGGCGGCTCACCGCGAAATGCTCGAAGAAACCGTCGAGACCCGCACCTCCGAACTGCGGCTTGCCAAGGATGCGGCCGAAAGCGCCAGCCGCGCCAAGAGCCAGTTCCTCGCCAACATGAGCCACGAAATCCGCACGCCGATGAACGGCATCATCGGGGTGGCGGAGCTCCTCGAAGCCGGCCCCCTCGACCCGCGTCAGCGCGAACTGCTCGACAACCAGCGCTCGTCGGCCACGACGCTGCTCCACCTGCTCAACGACATCCTCGATTTCTCGCGCATGGAGGCCGGCAGTCTGCAGCTCGAAGCCCTGCCTTTCAGCCTGCGTGAAATCGTCGAGCAGACGGTGGCCGTGTTCGCCCCGACGGCCCGCAAGAAGGGGCTCGACCTGCAGTTCGACATCGCTCCGGAGATGCCCGACGTGTTCTGCGGCGACGCGCATCGGGTGCGTCAGATCCTCAACAACCTGATCAGCAATGCGATCAAGTTCACCGAACGGGGTTGCGTCCGGGTCGTCTGCGCGCTCGAACACGAGGTGTTGACGCTGCGCGTGCGCGACAGCGGGATCGGCATCTCCGCCGAGGCCTGCGGGAAAATCTTCGATCCCTTCCGTCAGGCCGACAACAGCACCAGCCGCCGCTATGGCGGCTCCGGGCTCGGCCTTGCCATCGTGAGCGACCTGATCCGCCTGATGGGCGGCGATATCGCGGTGAATAGCCAGGTGGGGCAGGGCTCCGAATTCGTGCTGCACCTTCCGCTGACGCTGATCGAGCCTGCGCGGCAGATCCCGGCCTGGGTCGCGGGGCTGAAGGGCCGGCAGGTCGCGGTGATCTGCGGCGATCCCGAGCGGGCCGCGCGCTGGCTTGGCATGCTGGAAGTGGGCGGCATGAAGACCACCCACTACAGCGACTGCGGAACGGTGCTCGACGACCTCGCCGGCAATCCGCCGCAGGCGATCCTGGTCGAGGAAAGTCTGTGTCTCAAACTGGCCGCCGCGCATCCCGATTTTGCGGGGCCGGGGGATGTGCCCGTGCTGTTCCTGCGCAATTTTCTCACCCCTGTCGACCGGCGGCTGGCCTTGCCGCCCTGGGTCGGGGGCGAGCTGGCCGAACCGGTTTCGGATGTCGGCCTGTGGCGCGCTCTTGCCACGCTGTGGGGCTTGGATACCGGGGCGAGCGGCCGCCGGCCCGGCCCCGACAGCCCGCGTCGGGGGCAGCGCGTGCTGATGGTCGAGGACAACGAGGTGAACCGTTTGGTGCTCGAAGACATGCTGCAGCGCTACGGGTGCCAGTGCACCACCGCCAGCAACGGCGTCGAAGCGCTGGCCCTGCTCGCCGCCGGGCATTTCGACGTGGTGCTCATGGATGTGCAGATGCCGGTGATGGACGGTCTTGAAGCCACCCGCAAGCTGCGTGCGCGCGAGGCCGCCGAAGGACTGCCGCACCAGCTGGTGATCGCCCTCACCGCCAACGCCCTGTCCGGCGACCGGGAGATGTGCCTGGCTGTGGGGATGGACGACTACCTCACCAAGCCGGTGACCTTCGCCAGTCTGAGCGCCGCCTTCGGGCGCTGGCTGCCTCCGCCGGCTCAGGAAGCGGAGGCCGCGCCGCCGGCCGGCGACGCCGAGGCCGAGCCCTTGACGGTGCTCGACACCGGCTACCTGCGCGAAACCCTCGGCGACGGCGCCGAGCCGGTCATGCAGGTCATTCTCGCTTCGTATCTCAGCGAAGGCCGCCGCCAGATCGAGGCGCTGGCCGCCCTCGGCAGCGACTTCGACAAGCCCGCGGCCGTGCGCATGCTGCACAACCTCAAGAGTTCCAGTGCTGCCATCGGCGCCCAGCCTTTCTCGGCCTTGTGCAAGGTGGCCGAGCTGTCGGCGCGGGAGGGCGCCTGGGACGATGCGCTGGCGTGCATCCCAATCCTGGTGCGCGAGTTCCCGGCAGTTCATGCGGCGGTGGTCGAACTGCTGCGCGCCATCGGAGGGCAGGTCGATGACTGAAGTGCGCATCCTGGTGGTGGACGATGAGCCGGTGTCCCGCCTGATCACCGAAACGGTGCTGACGGGGCAGGGTTTCGTCGTGCGCAGCGCCGAATCGGCCGAGCAGGCCTTCGCCCAGCTGGCGGAAGGTTTTGCGCCCAGCCTCATCCTGCTCGACGTGGTGATGCCCGGCATGAGCGGCTACGAAGCCTGCCGCCGGCTGCGCGCCGATCCGGGTTTCGAGCATCTGCCGATCGTCATGCTCACCTCCCTCGACGACCAGAAATCCATCGACGAAGCCTATTTCAGCGGCGCCACCGACTTCTTCACCAAACCCCTCAACATGCCGCTGTTGCCGCACCGGGTGCGCCACCTGCTGCGTTCGGCGATGACCTTTCGGCAGTTGCTCGAAAGCCGTGAAACCCTCATCGCCACGCAGAAGCTGGCTCGCCTCGGCGACTGGGAACTGGACGGCTCGGGAGCGTTGGTGAACTGCTCCGCGCAATATCGCGACATGCTCGGCATCGGTCGTCCGCCGCGCCCCGCGGGGGCGCTGATGGTCCGCGTGCATCGGGAGGACTGCGCCCGCCTCGAAGCGGCCCGCGCCGGCCTGCGCCAGGGCGTGCCCTACAAGCTCGACTATCGTCTTGCCGGCACCGACGGCAGCTTCACCTACCTCCACGAAGTGGGCTATCCCAAGACCGGCGAGTCCGGTGAGAGCGGTGCCTTTGGCTACACCCAGGACATCACCCAGCGGGTGGTGGCCGAAGACCAGATGCGTCAGCTTGCCTGGTACGACCCGCTGACCGGTCTGAAAAACCGCTCGCGGATGGTGGAGCTGATGACCCGCGAGATGGCCGGCCCGCAAGGCGAGGCGCTGCCGCTCAACCTGTTCTTCATCCAGCTCTCCGGGCTGCGCCGCTTCTCATCGCTGTTCGGCCAGAGCATGGCGGATGCGGCCTTGCTGGTCCTGGCCGAGCGGCTCAAGGGTTTTCTCCGGAACAATGAGGCGACCCTTGCGGTCTTCGGCCCCGCGCTCTTGAACAAGGCCAACCTCGGCCGCTACGACGAATCCGACTTCATCCTGTCATTGCCCGGCGAGCATTCCGCCGAGTCTCTGCGCCAGTTTGCCGAGGCGCTGCTGAGCGGCCTCGCCGCGCCCATGCAGGTGGAGACCAACGGCCTCAGCGAAGAGCTGCGGCTGGCGCCGGCGATCGGCATCGGGCGTTGCCCGACGGATGCCGGCGAGGCCCGCGAACTGATCCGCTGCGCCATGCACAGCGCCACGCTGGCCGCCACCAGCGGGGCCGCAAGGGTGGTTTTCTTCGATCCGGCCCTCGACGCCGAGGCCGCCTCCCGACATCTGCTCGAACGCCAGCTACGCGTGGCCGTCGATAACGGCGAAGAGTTGCAGTTGTATTTCCAGCCCAAGGTCAATGCCGTCACCGGCGCCCCGGTCGGGGCCGAAGTGCTGATGCGCTGGCGCCATCCCGAGCGCGGTCTGGTCGGTCCCGGCGAGTTCATTCCGCTGGCCGAGCGCACCGGCATCATCAAGCCGATGACCGACTGGCTGATCGCCCGCGCGGTCGAGCAGATCGCCCGCTGGCACGGTGCCGGCCTCAAGCCGGGCCGCATCAGCATCAACATGTCGGCCCACAGTTTCTATGCCGGCGGCCTGGTGCGGCTGATGGACGACATCCTCGGGCGCACCGGCGTCGCCGGCTCGCAACTGCTCGTCGAAATCACCGAAGGCACCCTGATGCACGACTACACCGCGGCGCTGCAGGTGCTCACCGCCCTGCGGGAGCGCAACATCGGCATTTCGCTCGACGACTTCGGCACCGGCTATTCGTCCCTCGGCTACCTGCAGCGTTTTCCCATCGACGAGATCAAGGTGGATCGCTCCTTCGTCACCGATGTGGACAGCAAGGCCGGCAACCGGGCGCTGGTCAGCGCCATCGTCGGTCTCGGCGACGCCCTGAATCTGTCGGTGGTCGCCGAAGGCGTCGAAACCGCTGCCGAGGCGGACTGCCTGCGCACGCTCGGGTGCGACATCTTTCAAGGCTATCTGTACGGCCGGCCCATGCCGGCGGCCGATTTTGCGGCTTATCTCGCCGGAAACTCCTGGAGCGCATCCGCATCATGATGCATCTTTCTCTCACCCTTTTCGCCCGGCTGCGTCCGCTCGCAGGCCTCGTCGGCAGCGCGGTGTGCGCCGGCGCGCTGCTGCCCTTGCCGGCGCTGGCGGCGGCCAGGCTCGACGGAATCGACATGTCGCTGGAGGAACTGGCGGAGGTGCGCATTCTGGCGACGCCCAAGTTCGCCGAAGACGCCGAGCACTCGCCGACCGCCATCTCCATCGTGACCGCCGCCGACATCCGGACCTTCGGCTGGCGCACCCTTGCCGATGTGCTGCGCTCGCTGCAGGGCTTCACCGTTACCGACGACCACACCTATTCCTACGCCGGGGTGCGCGGCGTGTCGGCGCCGGGCGACTACCGGCAGCGCTTCCAGGTGCTCATCGACGGCATGAGCGTGAACGAGAACATCTACGCCAGCGTGCCGGTCGACGCCGCGTTGCCCCTCGACCTCGATCTGGTCGAGCGGATCGAAGTGATCCGCGGGCCGAGCGCCTCGGTGTATGGCGGCGACTCGATGTTCGGTGTCATCAATCTGGTCACCCGCAGCGGCGGCAGCGTGAATGGCAACGAGGCGGCCCTGTCGGTCGGCAGCGGTCGCGACGGGCGCGCTCGCCTGACCCACGGCGGGGAGACCGAAGGCGGCGTCGGCTATCTGGTGTCCATGAGCGGTTTCAATGCCCACGGGCAAGGGCTGAACTTTCCGGACATGGCCGCCGGAAACGTCGATCCGCAGGCCCGGCGGGTGCGGGGCGAAGACGGTCTGCGCGCGTTTGCGCAGCTGCGCGCCAACGATTGGCGCGCCACGCTGCTCCACTCCGAGCGCGACCGCATCGTCCCCACCGGCAGCTACGCCACCGATTTCAACGACCCGGCCCACCGGGAAAAAGACAGCTTCAGCCTCGCCGAATTCGCCGCCATCCAGGCGCTGGACGGCAACACCACGCTGCATGAGCGCGTCTATGTGGGCCGCTACCAGTATCGGGGTAAATTCCCCTACACCTATCCGGCCGACTACGTCATCAACCGCGACGATGCCACCGGCGAGTGGTGGGGGCTCGAAGGGCGGCTGGTCAGCCGTGCCTGGGCCGGCCAGCGCTGGACCGTCGGCATGGAATACCGCGACAACCTGCGGCAATACCAGAAGAACGCCGACGTGGGCTTCGGCTGTTACGACTTCAGCGCCGCAGCCTGCCTCGACAGCCACCAACGCAGCCGCCTGTTCAACGTGTATGCCCAGGACGAGATCAATCTGACGGCGAGCACGCTGCTCACCCTCGGCCTGCGGTTCGACCGCCGCTTCAACGGCGGCGAGCACTGGAGCCCGCGCGTCGGCCTGGTGCACGAAACCGAGACGGCCGGTATCTTCAAGCTGCTCTACGCCAGCGCCTTCCGCGATCCGACGGTCTATGAGCGGCTCTACACCACGCCGACCTTCGTCTATGGCAATCCGGAGATCCGCCCCGAGCGCATGCAGTCGGTCGAGGGCACCTGGGAAAAGCGGGTCGGCAACGGCCGCGCGATGGCGTCGGTCTACTTCTTCAGGATCAAGGACTTGATCGCGCCGGACGCCGACGGCATCGTGCAGAACAGCGGCCAACTCACCGGCAAGGGCCTGGAAGTGGAGTTCGAGCAGCGCTTTGCCGAGCGCTACTCCCTGCGCACCGGCTACACCCTGCAGCAACCTCACG
Source organism: uncultured Zoogloea sp. (assembly GCA_937871125.1). GTDB lineage: Bacteria > Pseudomonadota > Gammaproteobacteria > Burkholderiales > Rhodocyclaceae > Zoogloea. The sequence goes on from CALMXT010000335.1 coordinate 24,102, forward strand.
CCCCCAATGGCCGCCCGGATAACGCGCCGCGGCACATGTTCAAGGCCAACCTCGGCGCAGACCTGGGCGGCGGCTTCTTCTCCGGGCTGGAAGGGCAGTACGTCAGCCGTCGCCTGACGGCGGAGGGCAGTCGGCACGTCGGGGGCTACAGCCTGTTCAACCTCAATGTGCGCTACGTTCCCAGCGGGCGGCGCTGGGAGATGGCGCTGGGGTTCTACAACCTCTTCGACGTCCGTTTCAGCGACCCGGTGGCGACCGACCTCACCGTCGCCGGTCCGCGCTGGAGCGTTCCGCAGATCGGACGCACCGCCCTGCTGACGACGACGCTGTTTTTCTAAGTGGCGGCGAGGCTGTCGAAGTGGCGATATGCGCCGCGCCCCGAGGCCTTGGCCTCGTAGAGCGCCCGGTCGGCCCGTTCGAGGAGCCGCGCCGGGGTTTCGCCGTCCTGGGGGAAGAGGGCAATCCCGATGCTGCCGCCGATGCGCACCTCATGCCCGTCTTCGAGCACGAAGGGCGTTTCGAGCTGGAGGATGACTTCCTCCGCAACCGATCTGACGCCCTCGGCGTTCGGGATGTCTTCCAGCACGATCACGAACTCGTCTCCTCCCAGGCGTGCCAGGGTATCGGCCTCGCGCAGACGTTCTTTCAGGCGCGCCGCCACGGCGATCAGCAACTCGTCGCCGGCCCGGTGGCCGAGGGTGTCGTTGACGGGTTTGAAGCGGTCGAGGTCGATGAAGAGCACCGCGCCCGATCCGTTGCGGCGCTTGGCGCCCTTTACGGCGTGCTCCAGCCGGTCGAGCAGTTGCACGCGGTTCGGGAGGTTGGTCAGCGCATCGTGGAGGGCCAGTCTTTCGAGTTCGCTCTTGGGGTGCTTCATCCGGTTGAGATCGATGAACACGCCCACGTAATTACTGATCCTTCCCGCCTCGTCGTAGACCGAGCTGATGCTTAGCCAGGCCAGATAGGTGTCGCCGGACTTGCGGCGGTTCCAGATTTCGCCCTGCCAGTTGCCGGTCTCCCGGATCGATTGCCACATTTCCCGGTAGAAGCTCCGGTCCTGCCGGCCGGACTGGACGAAGCGCATGTTCTGCCCGCGGATCTCGGCCAGCGAATTTTCGGTGATCCGCTCAAAGGCCGGGTTGGCATCGATCACGCAGCCCTGGGGGTCGGTGATCACCACGCCTTCCTCGGTGCAGTTGAACACCATCGCCTGCTGGCGCAGGCGCACTTCGGTCCGCTTGCGTTCCGAAATGTCCCGGGTCGTGCCGCGGTAGCCGCTGAATTCGCCGTTCCGGGCAAAAACCGGGTCGCCGCTGACGACCAGCCAGCAGGTTTCGCCCTGGCGGTCGAGGAGTCCCAGTTCGACGCTGCGGAACGGACGGTGGGCTTTTGCCGTGGCTTCAAGCGTCCGTCGGGTTTCTTCGGAAAGGCTGATGAAGGGCAGATCCCAGCAGGCCTTGCCGATGTAGTCGGCCAGATCCAGTCCGGAGTGGACGATGGATTTCGAAACCGTTTTGAAGCGGAAGTGTTCGTCCAGCTCCCAGAAGTGATCCGAGGCGATGTTGGTGAGATTGCGGAAGACTTCGCGTTCGTCCTCCAGCGCCAGCTCTGCTTCCTTGCGTTTCTGGATGTCCTCCACGACCGCGATGAAGTAGTCCGGGTTGCCGGCTTCGTCGCGAACCAGCGAGATGGTGGCGTTGACCCACAGGAGATGGCCGGCCCGGTGGATGTAGCGCTTTTCGATCGAAAAGGTTTCGCGCGTGCCGGCCAGCACTTCGCCCGCCAGCGCCAGATTGGCGTCCAGATCCTCCGGCCAGGAAATCTCCTGGATGCTCAGGCGCAGCAAGTCTTCCCGCGGGTAGCCGACGATGTCGCAGAGCTTCCGGTTGACGCGCAACCAGCGTCCGTTCGGCGCGACGTGGGCGATGCCGACCGCGGCCTGTTCGAAGGTGGCGCGGAAACTTTCTTCTAGCCGGCGCAGTTTGACGTTGGCTTCGACGTTGAGACGGGCCAATTCTTCGTTGGCATGCTTCAACTGTGCGCTGGCTTCGCTCGCTTCGTGGGCGCGGGAGGCGACTTCCGCCTCCATTCTGGCGGCCGCTGCGCGCAGCGTCCGATTGAGCCGCTTCCGTCCGCTGCCCTGCTGCTTGAGGCGCACGGACGCCGTGACGTCCTCGATCCGGTGAATGATGTAATCGAGGTGACCGTCCGGCCCAAGTATCGGTACGTTCCGGCAGCGCCGGTAACGCACTTTGACGCCGTCGCCGCGGGCCTCGTATCGCTCAAGCGGCATGGTGTGCGGTTTCAGGGTTTGGCTGACGCGCCGGAGCGAGGCCCGCAGCGCACGCAGCCATTGCTCTGCGGAGGCGGGGATGTCCGGGAAGGCGGCAAAGACATTCCGCCCGACGATGGCGCTCCGCGGCGCCGGAATTGCGTCGGCACAGGCGTCGCTCATGCCGACGACCACGAACTGCGGGTCCACGACGAGATAACAATCCGGCGCGCCGTTGAACAGGGCCCGGAAGTCGGTGCTTGTGCCGGATGCGGGATGCCCGTCCATGGGACGCCCTCCTTCCGCTTTGTCTCCTCATCACCATTCTATGACTAAGGTTATAGGTCCGGGGGCTTTGTCTCCGGCCTTTGTCGAGGGCCGCAAAGCGGCGCCGGCCTTGCTGCGACGCGGCATCGAATTACTTCGCACAGATCAAGGTTTCTGCCTATGGTGGGGTATAGCATCGCCCCGCCTAGCAATAACCACGAGTCAAAAATGGATGTTTCCCGCCGCCGCTTCCTGGGTGGTCGCCCACCCGGTCCGGCTCCGTTTCGGCCGCCCTGGAGCGTCGCCGAGGCCGCATTTCTCGATCGCTGCTCCCGTTGCGACGATTGCCTTGCCGCCTGTCCCACCGGGCTGTTGAAGCGCGGGCAGGGCGGCTATCCGGAAGCGGATTTTGCGGATGCGGCGTGCACCTTCTGCGGCGATTGCGCGGCGGCTTGCGCCACCGGCGCCATCGGTCGCGATACCACCCAAAAGCCCTGGTCTTTCGGGATCGTCATCGGAGAAGGCTGCCTTGCGGCGCAGAACGTGGAATGTCGCGTCTGCGGCGAAGCCTGCGACGCGGATGCGATCCGTTTTCGTCCGCGCATCGGCGGCGTGCCGCTGCCCGACGTGGATAACGCCGCCTGCACCGGCTGCGGCGCCTGCATTGCCCCCTGTCCCGTGGTGGCGGTAACGCGCACGGTTCTCAATCCTGCCCCGGAGTCCCCATGAACATCGTCAGTCTCGTGCTGCGCATCCGCCCGGAAACCCGTGCCGAAGCCGAAGCGGCCCTTACCGCTTTTCCAGGCGTCGAATGTCACGCCATGTCGGACGACGGCAAGCTGGTGGTGACCGTCGAGGATGCCGAAGGCACCGCCATGTCCGACACCCTGATCGCCATCCACCGGGTTCCGCAGGTGCTTGCGGCAACCCTCGCTTACGAACACCGCGACGTCCAACTTCCGAATCCACTGCCAGCAACGAATTCCCCTTGCGAGGAGGCTCAATCATGACCATCAACCGACGCGATTTCATCAAGACCCAGGCGATTGCAGCCGCTGCCGCCACGGCCGGCATTTCCATTCCGGCGCTGGCGGCGCCCAAGGAAGGGGCTGCGCCGGCCACCGACAGCAAGGTGCGCTGGGACAAGGCGCCGTGCCGTTTCTGCGGCACCGGTTGTTCGGTGCTGGTGGGCGTGCAGGACGGCCGCGTGGTGGCCACCCAGGGCGACCCGGATTCCCAGGTGAACCGTGGCCTCAACTGCATCAAGGGTTATTTCCTGTCGAAGATCATGTACGGCGAGGATCGTCTGACCCGGCCGCTGCTCCGCATGAAGGACGGCAAGTACGACAAGAACGGCGAATTCACCCCGATCAGCTGGAACCAGGCCTTCGACATCATGGCCGAGAAGTGGAAGACCGCGCTGAAGGCCGACGGCCCGGGCGCCGTCGGCATGTTCGGCTCCGGCCAATGGACGGTCTGGGAAGGCTATGCCGCCTCCAAACTGATGAAGGCCGGTTTCCGCTCCAACAACCTCGACCCCAACGCCCGCCACTGCATGGCCTCGGCGGTGACCGGCTTCATGCGCACCTTCGGCATGGACGAGCCGATGGGTTGCTACGACGACATCGAGCAGGCCGACGCCTTCGTGCTGTGGGGCTCGAACATGG
>CALMXT010000336.1 GCA_937871125.1 uncultured Zoogloea sp.
GACCCCTGCCTTCGGAGGGCAGTACTCTATCCAGCTGAGCTACGGGCGCGCGGTTGGTGGCACGACTTTGCGTCGTGCGGCGCGCAGGATAGCGCGATTCGGAGGATGAGTCCATGCTTTGCCTGACAGAAGGGGAATAGCCTCGCTATAATCAACGCCTTAATCAATCTTGCCCGTACTCGAGGAATTCAGCATGTCGGATCTTTGTCGCTCTGCCCCCGTTCGTTCCTACGCGCGGATCGCGCTTTCCATCGGTGTCGCCGTCCTGGCCACCCAGCTTGTGGGTTGCGGCAAGAAGGCTGCCGTCGATGAAGAACTCGCCGCCAAGCTGACCGAGCCGGTCGCCCGCGTTGAACTGGTAGCGGCGCCCGCAGCCGCGCCGGGCAGCCGCAAGGGTGAAGATATCTACGCCTCCGTGTGCGGAGCCTGTCACGAAAGCGGCGCGGCCGGCGCGCCGAAGGCCGGCGACAAGGGTGCGTGGGGTCCCCGTCTGGCCCAGGGCTTCGATGGTCTGGTGAAGTCCGCCACCAACGGCAAGAACGCGATGCCTCCGAAGGGCGGCGCGGCCGATCTGACCGAAAACGAACTGAAGCGCGCCGTGGCCTTCCTGGCCAACAAGGCGGGTGCCGGTTTCAAGGCTCCGGACTGACGCATACCGTTCCGCCGGGTGCCCTGCGGGGCAACTGGCGGGCTGGATACAAAAAAAGCGCAGATCGAAACGATCTGCGCTTTTTTTTGTAGGGTCCCCCGCGAGTGCCGTCAGGCCGGCATCCTGAACCGGAGTTCAGGGGGGTCGCTTTCCTTCCGCCTCAGGCACACTCGACGAGGAGCGCACACACTGGCGGTTTCTATGGGCCGCGACCCGTGTCACGAAGACATTGGTTCAAGGAGTTTAAAGCCTTAACCAACACCGCAGGGGATAAATCAAACCGAAGGTTGCCGGAGATCTGGGCGCGGCCTAGAAGAGCTTTTCCTGCTCTGCCAGCACGCCGTCGAGGCGACCGTTGATGCGTTCGATTCTACGCTTGAGCGTCGGGATGTCAAATCCACCAGCACGTTGGAATTGCAGAAACTCATGGGTGATGTTGAGGGCCGTCATCACGGCCAGACGTTCGCCGGCGGAATTGGTCTTGTCGGCGAGATCGCGCATTTTTTCGTCGAGATAGGCGACTGCCGCGAGCAGGCCTTCGCGCTCTTCGGGCTTGCAGGCAACGCGGTATTCGCGGCCCAGGAGCTTGATATCGAGGGGGTGCATGTCAGGCCTCCGGGATGCGAGCGAGCAGCGCTTCGAGACGGCTGCCAACCAGACCGAGCTTGTCGGTGAGTTCGCGATTGGCCGCTTCGAGGGCGTCGACGCGCTCTTGCAGACGACGGTTTTCCGTCGCGGCAGCGGCGTAGTGGTTCATCAGCCGCGCCTTTTCGGTGGCGTAGTGGCTGATCAGTTGTTCGAGCTTGTGTTCGAGTGAAGCGAGTTCGGCGTCCATCTGCGGAATGTTAGAGAGGGGCGGGGAGGCGGTCAAGCAAGCTTGCCCGGAACGGTTGAACGCAGTGCCGCGGCGGCGGCTCCGCCGTCGAAACAATCGGCCAGACGAAGCAGATCGAGGTTTGCGGCAAGGCTGTCGGCCAGACGGTCGAGATCGGCTTCGCGGCGGGCGGCAAGGTCGACCCGCTCGGCATCGGCGAGGCCGGCCCAGGCGAGGAGCGCGGCGAGCGCGTCCGGCCGGTCGAAGAGGCCGTGAAGGTAGGTGCCAAGGATTTGTCCGTCGCCGGACAGGGCGCCATCCGGGCGGCCGTCGGCGAAACGCAGCGCCGGATTTGCCAGTGCCGGACCGTGGCTGACGCCCATGTGGATCTCGTAGCCCGACACTTCGGCGGCGCCGGGCAGAGCCAGGGTGCCGGTGACGTTTTCGAGCCGCTTTTCGGCTTCGAGGGTGGTTTCCAGGTCCAGCAGGCCGAGTCCGGCGATGCTGCCGGGCAGGCCTTCGAGACCGAGCGGATCGTGGAGCCGGCTGCCAAGCATCTGGTAGCCGCCGCAGATGGCCACCAGTTTGCCGCCGTAACGCAGGTGGCGGCGCAGCGCCGGCTCCCAGCCCTGGGCGCGCAGCCAGACGAGGTCGGCCTGAACGGCCTTGGAGCCGGGCAGCACGATCAGGTCGGCGGGTGGAATCGGCTGACCCGGCCCGACCCACGAGAAATCCACCTGCGGATGCAGGCGCAGCGCGTCGAGATCGGTGTGGTTGGAGATGCGCGGATAGACCGGTGCGACCACCCGCAGACGGGCTTCGGTCTTGTCGACCCGCGCATCGGCCAGCGCGTCCTCGGCGTCGAGGAAAAGCCCGTGCAGATAGGGCAGCACGCCGAGCACCGGGCGGCCGGTGCGGGCTTCGAGCCAGTCGAGGCCGGATTGCAGCAGGCCGATGTCGCCGCGAAAACGGTTGATCACAAAACCTTTGACCCGCGCCTGCTCGGACGGCGAGAGCAGTTCCAGCGTACCGACCAGATGAGCGAAAACACCGCCGCGATCGATGTCGGCAATCAGGATCACCGGGCAGTCGACTTCCTCGGCGAAGCCCATGTTGGCGATGTCCCGGTCGCGCAGATTGATTTCGGCCGGGCTGCCGGCGCCTTCGACCAGCACGGCTTCGTACTGCGCCGTGAGACGCGCATAGCTTTCGAGCACGGCAGCCATCGCGCGGGGCTTGTAGTCGTGATAATCCCGGGCCGAAAGGTTGGCCACGGCGCGGCCGTGGATGATGACCTGGGCGCCGATGTCGGTGGATGGCTTGAGCAGCACCGGATTCATGTCGGTGTGGGGCGCGAGGCCGGCAGCAATGGCCTGCAGCGCCTGGGCACGGCCGATTTCCCCGCCGTCGACGGTGACCGCCGAATTGAGCGCCATGTTCTGCGGCTTGAACGGCACGACCCGCACGCCGCGCCGCGCCAGCAGACGGGCCAGCCCGGCGACGAGGGTGCTTTTGCCGGCGTCGGAGGTAGTGCCTTGAACCATCAGGGTGCGGGCTTGACGCATGACTTACAATCCGGGGTGCAAAAGTTTTCGATTATCCCATGCCCGCCCTGCACCTCGTTGCCCTGTTCTCCGTAGCCATTCCGATGGCCCTTGGCCTGCTCCTCGACCGCCTCTTCGGCGAAGCACGGCGTTACCACCCGCTGGTCGGCTTCGGGCGCTACGCCTCGGCAGTGGAGCGCCTGTTCCGCCGCATCGGCGTCGGCCGGGGCAGCGGCCTGCTGGCCTGGAGCGCCGCGGTGCTGCCCTGGGTGGCGCTGGCCGGCTCGCTGAAGGCCGGCAACCTGTGGCTGGGCCTGCTGCTCGACATCGGTCTGCTCTACTTCGCGGTGGGAAGCCGCAGCCTCGCCGAGCACGCCCGGGCGGTCGCCGAGCCGCTGCAGGCCGGCGATTTGTCCGGCGCACGCCAACGCCTGTCGTGGATCGTCTCCCGCGACACCTCCCAGCTGGACGCATCCGGCGTCGCCAAGGCCACGGTCGAATCGGTCCTCGAAAACGGCAACGACGCGATCTTCGGCGCGCTGTTCTGGTTTGCCTTGCTGGGCGGGCCGGGCGCACTGATGTTCCGCCTCGCCAACACCCTCGACGCCATGTGGGGCTACCGCAACGAACGCTACCTGCGTTTCGGCTGGGCCGCCGCGCGCATCGACGACGTGCTCAACTACGCCCCCGCCCGCCTCACCGCCCTGAGCTACGCGCTGCTGGGCCGCACCGCCGACGCACTGCGCTGCTGGCGCACCCAGGCGCCCACCTGGGACAGCCCCAACGCCGGTCCGGTGATGGCGGCCGGCGCCGGTGCGCTGGGCGTCGGCCTCGGCGGCCCGGCGATCTATCACGGCCACCTCGAAGACCGTCCGATTCTTGGCACCGGCGCAGCGGCCTGCGGCTCCGACATCGACAAGGCCGTGGCCCTGGTGCACAACAGCGTGTGGCTGTGGCTGCTGGCCGTCGCCGCCGGGAGCCTGCTGATTCATGCTTGAACACGGCGGACGCCTGCGCCTCGCCGCCCGGCACTACGGCATTCCCCTCGCGGACTGGCTGGATCTGTCCACCGGCATCAATCCCCACGCCTGGCCGGTGCCGCCGCTGGCGCCGGAAGTCTGGCAGCGCCTGCCCGAAAGCGACGACGGCCTCGAAGCCGCCGCCGCGGCCTACTACGGCAACGCGCAACTGCTGCCGGTGGCCGGCTCGCAGGCGGCGATCCAGGCGCTGCCGACGTGCTTTGCGCCCGGCCGGGTGCTCACCCTCGCGCCGACCTATGCCGAACACCCCCACGCCTGGCGCGAACACCACGTCACCGCCCTGCCCGCAGCGCGGATCGCCGGCGCCGTCGGCGGCGCCGACACGCTCCTCCTCGTCCAGCCCAACAACCCGACCGGCGAGCGTTTTTCGAGGGAACAACTGCTCGACTGGCATCGCGATCTGGCCTCCCGCGGCGGACGCCTGATCGTCGACGAAGCCTTCCTCGACGCCGAGCCCGACGACAGCCTCGCGCCCCTCGCCACCCGGCCGGGCCTGGTGGTGCTGCGTTCGATCGGCAAGTTCTTCGGCCTGGCCGGCGCGCGGGTCGGCTTCGTGTTCGCCGATGCCGAACTCCTCGCAAAACTCGCCGACCGCCTGGGGCCGTGGACCGTATCCGGCCCCGCACGGGCCGTCACCGCCGCCGCGCTGGCCGACCGGGACTGGCAGACCGCCGCCCGCCGCCGCCTCGTCGCCGCCAGCGCCCGCCTCGCCGCCAGCCTCGACCGCCACGGGCTACGCGGCGGTGCCGGCACCGCCCTCTTTCAGTGGCGGCCGCACGCCGACGCCCGCGCCATCCACACCCGCCTCGCCGAACAGGGCATCCTGACCCGCCTGTTCGACACCCCGTCCGGTCTGCGCTTCGGCCTGCCGGGCGACGAAACCGGGTGGACGCGCCTCACCGCCGCCCTCGCCCAACTCCGGATCGACTAAGAAAGACCGCCCATGCGCCGTTTTCTCCTCGCCTTGCTCCTCGCCTCCGGCGCCGCCCAGGCCGCCATCGAAGTCATCGACGATCAGGGTCAGACCCTGCGTCTTGCTCAGCCGGCCCGGCGCATCGTCAGCCTCGCCCCCCACGTCACCGAAATGCTGTTCGCCGCCGGCGCGGGTGAGCGGATCGTGGGTGCGGTGCAATACAGCGACTACCCCGAAGCGGCCAAAAAAATCCCCCGCGTCGGCAGCTACACCGCGGTGGACATGGAAAAAGTCGCGGCCCTCAAGCCCGACCTCGTCGTCGCCTGGCAGAGCGGCAACCGCGACACGCACCTGGACAAGCTCAAGGCGCTCGGCATCCCGGTGTTCGTCAACGAACCCCGGCGCATCGACGACGTGGCGAAGATCGTCGCTCAGCTCGGCAGGCTGGCCGGCACCGAAGCCGTCGGCGACGCCGCCGCCCAGGCCTTCCGCAAGCGCCACGCGGCCCTCGCCGCCAAATATTCGGCCCGACCGCCGGTGCGCATTTTTTACGAAGCCTGGAACCGCCCGCTGATGACCGTCAATGGCGAACACCTCATCTCCGACGTGATCCGTCTGTGCGGCGGCGACAACGTGTTCGCCAAGCTGCCGATGCTGGCGCCGACCATCGACGCCGAGGCGGTGCTGGCCGCCATGCCGGAAGCCATCGTCGCCAGCGGCATGGGCGAAAGCCGGCCCGAATGGCTGGACGACTGGCGCAAATGGACCAAACTGCCAGCGGTGGCCCACGGCAACCTGTTCTTCATCCCGCCGGACCTGATTCAGCGCCACACGCCGCGCATCCTCGACGGCGCCGAGCGCCTGTGCGGCCAGCTCGA
>CALMXT010000337.1 GCA_937871125.1 uncultured Zoogloea sp.
CCATCGCCGAGATGCGCCGCGTCCTCAAGCCCGGCGGCCGCCTGCTGGTGCTGGAATTCTCCAAGGTCTGGAAACCCCTCGCACCGGCCTACGACTTCTACTCCTTCAAACTGCTGCCGATGATGGGCGAAAAGGTCGCCAAGGACGCCGACAGCTACCGCTATCTGGCCGAGAGCATCCGCATGCACCCGGACCAGGAATCGCTCAAGGACATGATGGAAAAGGCCGGTCTGGCCCGCGTCGAATACTTCAACATGACCGCCGGCGTCGTCGCACTGCACCGCGGTTACAAGATCTAGCCAACCCGTCGCGCGGGAGCAAGCGTCGAAATCACCCACGGGTCATTGCCGATTGCATCGCACAGGGAACGATACAATAATCAAATCGTATCGCTGACCGTCCTCGGAGGGCTTGCCGCAATGACCCGACTCCCGCACACCCTGGCTGCAACTGCCGCGCTGACCGTTCTGGTCATGACCGGCTGCCAGGCCAAGCTCCCGCTGCTGGCACCCAAGCCAGAACCCATTCCAACCGTCGTGCGGCTCGAAATGTCCGCCGACACGACCGTCAACACCGACCGGCGCGGGCGCGCCACCCCCATCGTCGTCCGTTACTACCTGCTCCAGAACACCGCCGCCTTCGACAGCGCCGATTTTTTCTCCTTGTTCGAGCGCGACGAAGCGGTGCTCGGCGCCGCCAAAGTAGTGCGTGAGGAAATCACCCTCAAGCCGGGACAAGCCTTCAACGCCGAGCTCAAGCCCCAGGGCGAAGCGAAATTCCTCGCCGTCTTCGCCGCCTACCGGGACGTCAACACCACGGGCTGGCGAGCCACCGCGCCGGTCCCTCAGAACAAGACCACCGTCTACACCGTCCGGGTGGGGCAGAATGGCATCGCCATCGGCCCCAAGTCTCCCTGACCCAAGGCCCATAGCGCCGCCCGCGGATTCACCCCTTCCACCCCATAACCGAAAGCCGCCATGTCCTGGTTCAGCAAAGTCGTGTGGTCCGAAGGCCTGTTCCTGCGCCCCCAGCATTTCCAGCAGCAGGACCGCCATACGGAATGGTTCGTCGAAACCCGCGCCCAGGCGCTGGGCGGACTTTACTGGGGCTTCGCCCGTCTCGAAGTCGACGAAGCCGCCCTCGGCACCGGTAAGGTCGCCCTGTCCGCCGCCCGCGGCGTGTTGCCCGACGGCACCCCTTTCGACTTTCCCTCGGCCCACCCCGCGCCGCTGGCCCTCGACATCCCGGCCGACGCCAAGAATGCGGTGGTCTATCTGGTCCTGCCGCTACGCCGCTCGCAAAGCACCGAAGCCGCTCCTCCCGCCGACTCGGCCGCCCACCTGGCCCGCTACACCCCGGTCGAACAGCAGGTCGTCGACTCTGCCACCAGCGACAGCTCCACCGAACCCATCGAAGTCGGTCAGCCCCGCCTCCGCCTGGCGCTTGCCGATCAGGTTTCCGACGCCTTCGTGCGCATCGGCGTCCTGCGGATCGTCGAGCGGCGTCCCGACAACAGCCTCTTGATCGACAAGGGCTACATCCCGCCGGTCCTGGCCTGCCGGGTTTCGCCTGCGCTGGCCGGCTTCCTGCGCGAAGTGCGCGGCCTCCTGGGCCAGCGCGGCGACGCGCTGGCGGCGCGGCTGGCCCAGCCCGGCGCCGGCGGCGTGGCGGAAATCGCCGACTTCATCTTCCTGCTCACCGTCAATCGACATCAGCCGGTGTTCGAACACCTGGCCGAACTCGCCCAGCTCCACCCCGAGCGCCTGTTCAGCCAGCTCCTCGAACTCTCCGGCGAGCTCGCCACCCTGGTCAGCACCGAGCGGCGCCCCGCCAGCATGCCGGCCTACAATCACGATGCCCTCGAAGCGAGCTTTGCGCCGCTGATCCGCGACATCCGCCGGGCGCTCGCCACCGTCCTCGAACAAAACGCCACCCAGATCGAACTGCAGGATCACAAACAAGGCCGCTACGTCGGGCTGGTCAGCGACCGCAGCCTGCTGCGCCATGCCGGTTTCGTACTCGCGGTGAATGCCCAGGTGCCCAGCGAAACCCTGCGCCAGCGCTTCCCCGCCCAAGCCAAGCTCGGGCCGGTCGAAAAGATTCGCGAACTGGTCAATCTGCAGTTGCCCGGCATCGCGCTGCGGCCCTTGCCCGTCGCACCGCGGCAGATTCCCTTCCACGCCGGTTTCAGCTATTTCGAACTCGACAACAGCGGCGACCTCTGGAAACAGCTCGACAACTCCGGCGGCCTGGGCATCTACGTCACCGGCGATTTCCCGGCCCTCGAATTGTCGCTGTGGGCCATCAGGGCCTGACCGCAACCCAACGCTTCATGACCGGAGACAGGATTCATGGCGCACGATGACCCCTTCGCCCAACCCCCGTCCGACAAGACCTTGATCGTGCCCTCGCCCGGCGCCCGATCGCCGCGGCCGGCCCAGCCACAGCCCGACCGCCCCGCGTCGATGCGTTTCGAACGCGTCGACCTGGCCGCGCTGGATTGGGACACCGGGCTCAACCCGCTCATCGCCGCCGCCAACCCGCTGCTCAATCTGGTGCCCCAGTTCCGCCAGATCCAGCATCCCGACCCCGGCGGACTGCGCGAAACCCTGGCCCGCGCCATCGGCGTCTTCGAAACCAAGGCCGGCGAACACGGCGTGCCCCACGATCACCTGATCGCCGCCCGCTACGCGCTGTGCACCTTCCTCGACGAAAGCGCCGCCAACACCCCTTGGGGCGACAAAGTGTGGGCCCAGCGCAGCCTGCTGGTGCAGTTCCACAACGAAGCCTGGGGCGGCGAAAAGTTCTTCCAGCTGCTCGGCAAGCTGGCCGAAAACCCGGCCGCCCACCGCAACCTGCTCGAACTCTTCTACCTGATCCTGTCCCTCGGCTTCGAAGGCCGCTTCCGCGTCCTCCAGAACGGCCGCGCCCAGCTCGCCTCGGTGCGCGAAAAGCTCGCCCAGATGCTCGCCAAAGAACGCGGCGAGGTGATCCGCGAACTGTCCCCGGCGTGGCAGACCACCGCCAGCACGGCGCGCCCGCTGCGCGAAGCGGTGCCCCTGTGGGCCGTGGCGGCGATCACCGTGCTGGTACTGGCGGTCGGCTACATGCTCGCCTCCTTCGCCCTGAACCGGCATTCCGACCCGACCTTCGCCGCCATCCTCGCGCTCAAATCGGGCACACCGGCACCCATTGCCGCAGCAACAGCGGCCCCCGCCACCCCGGCGCCGGCCCGGCTGGCCCACTTCCTGGCCGCCGAAATCCAGGCCAACCGGGTCGTCGTGCGCGATCTGGCCGACCGCAGCATCGTCACGGCCCAGGGCGACGGCCTGTTCGAAGCCGGCAGCGCCACCCTGTCGCCCACCTTCGCCGAACTGCTCCAGCGGATCGGCGCCGCCGTCGCCAAGGTGGACGGCAGCGTGCTGGTACGCGGCCACACCGACAACCGTCCGATCCGCTCGGCCCGCTTCCCGTCCAACTGGCATCTCTCCCAGGCCCGCGCCGACGCCGTCGCCGAGGCGCTCGCCCCCCAATTGGGCGGCCGCCCGAAGATAAAGACCGAAGGCCGCGCCGACAGCGAAGCGGTGGCGAGCAACGACACGCCCGAGGGCCGGGCGCAGAACCGCCGGGTCGAGATCATCGTGTTCCCGGCCGCGCGCAGCAACTGAGCGGCGCCCATTCGCATCGGTACCAAAGTGCCTAAAGCAAAACGATCAAGGGTCGAATGATGAAAAAGCTCTTCGCTGCGCTGCTCCAGCCGCTTCTCCTCAGTCTGGTCGGACTGATCGCCTTGGCGCTGATCGTCTGGTACGTCGGTCCGCTGATCTCCATCGCTGGCAAAGTGCCCCTGGAGTCCGAAACCGTCCGCTGGAGCGTCATCGGCGTGCTCGTGCTCGCCTTCATCCTGCGGGAAGTCGTCGTCCGCCTGAAGGCCAAGGCCAGCAATGCCAAGCTGCTCGACGGTCTGCTCGGCAAGAAGGACGCCGCCGCGCCCGCCGAAGCCGCCGAAGTGGCGGTCCTCCGCAAGCGTTTCGAGGAAGCCACCACCATCCTGCGCAGCAGCCGCTCGGCGGCCTCCGGCAGCGGCCTGTCGCGTCTCGCCTCGCTGGGCTCGGCCCGCTATCTCTACCAATTGCCCTGGTACGTCTTCATCGGGGCGCCCGGCTCCGGCAAAACCACGGCCCTGATCAACTCCGGCCTGCGCTTTCCCCTCGCCGAAAAGCTCGGCACGCACCAGATCAAGGGCGTCGGCGGCACCCGCAACTGCGACTGGTGGTTTGCCGACGAAGCCGTGCTGATCGATACCGCCGGCCGCTACACCACCCAGGATTCCGACGCCGCCGCCGACCGGGACGCCTGGCAGGGTTTCCTGGCCCTGCTGCGCAAGTATCGACCGCGCCAGCCGCTCAACGGCGTGCTGCTCACCGTCAGCCTGGGCGATCTGCTCGGGCAGACCGAAACCGAAGCCACCCGCCACGCCGAAGCCTTGCGCGCCCGCGTCCAGGAACTCTACTCGCAGCTCGGCGTGCGCCTCCCGATCTACGTGCTGGTCACCAAGGCCGACCTCGTGGCCGGCTTCAACGAGTTCTTCGCCCACCTCACCAAGGAAGGACGCGATCAGGTGTGGGGCGTCACCTTCCCGACCGACGAGGCGCCCGGCGCCGAAGCCCTCAAAAGCCTGCCGGCCCAACTGGACGCCCTCCATGAGCGCGTCAGCGGGCAGCTCATCGCCCGCCTGCAGGAAGAACCCGATCTGACCCACCGCGGTCCGATCGCCGCCTTCGACCAGCAATTCGGACTCGTCAGCCGCCTGCTCGACGCCTTCCTGCAGCGGGTCTTCGCCAGCTCGGGCTATGACCACCCGCTGATGGTGCGCGGCGTGTATTTCACCAGCGGCACCCAGGAAGGCAATCCGATCGACCGCGTCATGGCCAGCCTCGGCGGCGCCTTCGGGCTGGAGCGCCGCATCCTGCCGCCACCGGCCGGCAGCGGCAAGAGCTTCTTCCTGACCCGCCTGCTCAAGGAAGTCGTGTTCGCCGAACAACGCCTTGGCGGCACCAACCTCAAGTGGGAGCGCCGGCGCAGTCTGATCCACGCGGGCGCGCTGGCCGCCATGGCCCTGCTCGCCCTCGGCCTGCTGCTCGGCTGGAGCTTCAGCTACCTGCGCAACAGCAGCTACGTGGATGAAGTCGACGCCGCCGTCGAAGCCGCCAAACCCCTCGTCGCCCAGGCCGGCAAGGCGCCGGAGGACGACCTGCTGAGCGTGCTGACGGTGCTCGACACGGTTCAGGGCGTCTCGTCCACCGCCTCGCGCCCGCGCGGCGAAGCCCCGACCGGCATGGGACTGGGGCTGTTCCAGGGCGACAAGCTCGACGCCGCAGCCCAGCAATCCTATCGGGGTCTGCTCCGCGACGTGCTCTTTCCGCGTCTGTCCCACCGCATCGAAACCCAGCTGCGCAGCCTCGACGGCAGCAACCTGGAATTCGCCTACGAAACCCTGAAGGCCTACCTGATGCTGAACGATCCGGCGCATTTCGACGCCGAGGCGCTCAAGGCCTGGATCACCATCGACTGGGACCGCAACCTGCCCCGCGACGTGAGCGCCGACCAGCGCGCGGCGCTGGGCGCCCACCTCAACCAGCTCTTCGCCGACGGCCCGGTGGCCTCGCCCGTCGTGCAGGACGCCGCCCTCGTCGCCCGCGCCCGCGACATGCTGCTGCGCTACACCCTGCCCGACCGCATCTACAGCCGCCTCAAGCGTCAAGGCGTCGGCCAGGGCTTCCCCGACTTCACCATCGAACGCGCCGCCGGACCGGGCTCGACCCTGGTATTCACACGCAAGAGCGGCACGCCCCTGACCCGCGGCATCGCCGGGCTGTACACCTACGACGGCTATCACAAAGGCTTCGCCAAGGCGGTGGACGCGGTCACCGCCAAACTCGCGGAAGAGGAATCCTGGGTGCTCGGCACCCGCAGCGACGGCGCGTCCGGCCGCAATGCCGCCAGCGTCGCCCGCGACGTGCGCCGGCTCTATCTGGCCGACTACGCCCGCCAGTGGGAAGCCCTGCTCGCCGACATCAGCCTGGTCCGCTCTCCCGGCCTCGCCCAGAGCATCCAGGTCGCGCGCGTGCTCTCCGGCCCCGACTCGCCGCTGCCCAAGCTGCTGCGGGCGATCTCCCGCGAAACCACCCTCACCCCGCCCGAAGGCGAGAAAACGGTGGTGGACAAGGCCGGCGAAAAACTCGCCAGCGCCAAGCAGGAACTCGGCAAGGTGCTCGGCGTGGACATCGGCAACGGCGCACCGGCCGCCGGCGCCCCCGCCGAACGCCTCGAAAGCATCGTCGACGACCGCTTCGTGCAGATCCGCCAACTCGTTTCCGGCGACGGTAAAAGCGCCCCGATCGACGGCGTGACCCAATTGCTGAACGATGTTTACGTGCAGCTCTCCGCCACCGAAACCGCCATCAAGGACAAAGTCGCGCCGCCGCCGGGCGATTCCGCCGCCAAGGTGAAGGCCGAAAGCGCCCGCATGCCCGAGCCGATCCGCTCGATGCTGCAGCAGCTCTCCAGCGCCGGCACCAGCCAATCCCTCGCCGCCACGCGGGAAAGCCTGTCCTCGGCGGTGGGCGCCCAGGTCGGCCAGTTCTGCCACATGGCCATCGATGGCCGCTACCCCTTCGTGCGCGGCAGCAACCGCGACGTCACCCGCGAAGATTTCGCCCGCCTGTTCGCGCCCGGCGGCCTGATGGACGACTTCTTCCAGAAGAACCTCGCGCCCTACGTCGATACCTCCACGCGGCCGTGGAGCTTCAAGAAAGTGCAGGAACAATCGCTTGGCGGTCCGGGCAATCTCGCCCAATTCCAACGTGCGGCGACGATTCGCGACGTGTTCTTCCGCAGCGGCGGCTCGGTGCGGCTCGACTTCAAACCCATCGACATGGACCCGGCGATCACCCAGTTCACCCTCGACGTGGACGGTCAGCTGGTGAAATACGCCCACGGGCCGCAGGTGCCCCAGTCGATCCAATGGCCGGGCAGCAAGGGCGGCATCTCGGCCCGCTTCCAGATCACCCCGCCGGCCCCCAGCGGCGCCTCGGGCGTGACCACCGAAGGCGCCTGGGCACTGTTCCGGCTGTTCGACAAGGCGCGGGTCGAAGGCCTCGGCGCCCCCGAAAAGTTCAAGGTGAGCTTCGAAGTGGAAGGCCGTCAGGCCAATTTCGAAGTCACCGCCAGCAGCGTCCAGAACCCCTTCCGCCTCCGCGAGCTCTCCGAGTTCCGCTGCCCGAGCGGACTATGAGCCCCCACGCCGCCGCCGGCTGGTACGGCAAACTGCCGATTCTCGGCGACTTCGCCCAGCGCCGCCTGCCGGCCGAATTCGTCGCGCCCTGGGACGCCTGGCTGCAGCAAGGCATCGCCGGAAGCCGGGCGGCCCTTGGCGACGCCTGGCTCGACAGCTACCTCACCGCTCACGTGTGGCATTTCGTGCTGTTGCCCGGCGTGCTCGGCAGCCACGGCTGGGCCGGCGTATGGACGCCGTCGGTGGACCGGGTCGGGCGCTACTTTCCCTTCACGCTGGCCGCGCCGCTGCCGGCCGCCCAGGCGCTTGGCGCGACCAGTTCGGCTCTCGGCGTGTGGCTGAAAGGCCTGGAGGACATCGCCCGCCTGGGCCTGCAACTCGAATACGACATCGCGCCCCTGGAAAACGCCTTGTCCGCCCTCGGGCCGCCGCCGCTCGACCGGCATGAGACCCGCGCGCTCGCCCAGGTCGGCGAACGCCTCGCCCGCCGCGACACACTCATCGACCTGCCGCCCGTCGGCCCCGCCGGCCTGCCCGGCGACTGCCTCGACGCATTGGCGACCGGCAGTCTGCTGCACCAATTGGCCGGATATTCCGCATGGTGGTGTTACGCCGCCGACGGCACCAGCGGCGGCTTCGCGCATCGGAGCTTGCCCCCTCCGCCTTTTCTGTTGAAGATGATCACCTATTCCCCCATCGCCTGACGCTTTTTTCGCGCATTCAAGGTTTTCACGTGTCCGACTCCAACGACGACAAGACGATAGTGCTGGGCGGCGCCGCAGCGCCAAGCAGCCCGGCACCCGCGCCGCAACGAAGAACCGGCTCCGACGAAGCCCTCCCGGTCGGCACCCGCCTTTTCGAGTTCGAGATCGTCGACCTGGTCGGCCAGGGCGGCTTCGGCATTGTCTACCTCGCCGACGATCACTCCCTGCAGCGCCGGGTCGCCATCAAGGAATACATGCCCTCGGCACTCGCCACGCGGGGAGCCGACGCCTCGGTGATCGTCCGCTCCGAGCGGCACGCCGACACCTTCGAGATCGGACGGCGCAGCTTCGTCAATGAAGCGCGCCTGCTGGCCCAGTTCGACCACCCGGCCCTGCTGAAGGTTTACCGTTTCTGGGAGGCCAACGGCACCGCCTACATGGCGATGCCCTACTACGCCGGCAAAACCCTCCGCGACACCCTGCGCGAGCGCCAGGGGCAGCCGCCCGACGAGGCCTGGATCCGCAAGATCCTCGCCCCGGTCATGGATGCCCTCGAGTTGATGCACAGCCAGAACTGCTTCCACCGGGACGTGGCGCCGGACAACATCATGCTGCTGCGCGACGGCCGGCCGGTGCTGCTGGATTTCGGCGCCGCCCGCCGGGTCATCAGCGACATGACCCAGGCGCTCACCGTCATCCTCAAGCCCGGCTACGCACCCATCGAGCAATACGCCGAAATGCCCGGCGTCAAGCAGGGACCGTGGACGGACATCTACGCCCTGGGCGCGGTGGTCTATTTCACCATCACCGGCCGCACCCCGCCGCCGGCGGTCGGACGCATGATGCAGGACGTCTACGAACCGCTCGCGGTCGTCGCGGCCGGCCGTTACTCGGATCAGTTTCTCAAAGGCATCGACCAATGCCTGCGGGTCAAGGGCGAGGACCGACCCCAGTCGATCGCCCAGATGCGCGCGGTGCTGGGTATCGATGCCGGCGTCGCCAGCATGCACCACACCGCAGCTGCCCCTCGGACGGACGAGGAGCAGAGCTTCCAGACCCTCGCGCCCTCCTCCATCCCGGCCACCACCCACGTCTCCCAGATCGGCGCTCCACCCGCAGCGGCAACGCCCGCGGCGGCCGCGCCCATTGCAAAGGACGCCCCCGCCGCAAGCGAAAAAAAACGTTCGGCCGTCCCGTTGTACGCGGCCGGCGCAGCGATCGCCGGGGTCATCGCGGTCGGGGCTTTCATGTTCACCCGCAGCCCCGCGCCGCCGCCTGCCATTCCGGAAGCCCCCGCCACAGAGCCCGTCGCTCCGCCGCCCCAAGCGGTCGCGCCTGCCGCGCCGGCACCGCACTCGCCCATTCCGCTGGACGAAGCCTTCGCCGCCACCGTGGCGGGCTCCGACAGCGCCTACGCCCTGAAGGCGGAACGGATCCGGACGCCGCTCACCATCGGTCGCGATCCGCTCACTTTCGTTCTGAACAGCCAGCAGAGCGGGCTGCTATACGTGCTGCTCTGGGACAAGGCGACGGGACGAGTGAGCCAGATCTTCCCCAACGACCTCGACCGCAACAACCGCATCGCCGCCGGCAAGCCGTTGGCCTTCCCGCGTCCGGACTGGGCCTATGAGGCCGACCAGCCAAAGGGCGACTGGGAGGTGCTGGCCATCGTCTCGGACACCCCGCGGGATTTTTCCGGCCTGCGCTTCGAAACCCATGAAGGCTCGTTTGGCGCCCTGAAGCCGGCCATCGAAACGGCCCTGGGCGAATCTGCCCGCGGTGGCGCAGCCCTCGTCGGCGAGGCCAAATGCGCTGCCGGACAAGCGTGCTCGCCGAGCTACGCCGCCGTCCGCTTCACCGTCGAGGAAGTCGCCGCCGCCAAGGAGAGCGCCAAGCCCGCGCCGCCCAAAGAGAAGGAAAAGCCGGCAGAAAAGGCGGTCGCCCGCGACAACCGCAACGAGCAGGCCGAAAAGAAGTACGTCAAGGATCTGAACAAGTCCCTCGACCAGTTGCTCAACGAAAAATAAGCCCCCGGCAACGGCGGGGCCGGCGGCGGCCCCGCAGCGCTTCAGACGGAAATCTTCGCCGGATTGTTCGCCTCGATGCTCACCCGCTGCACATTGCTCGGGATACGGGTGTCGGTCACGATGCTGCGATTGACGACCCCGTCGCCAACCTTCTCGCTCACCTGAAGCTGATGCGCCGCCTGGGCCGCTTTCGCCGCCTTGCCCGGTGCGGTGGCGATGGTCATCTGCACCGGCTCGCCCCGCTCGCGGGCCACCTTGCGGGCGTAGTCGTTGAGCTTGCGCATCGCCTCCTTGCCATCGGCGGTGTCGAGCTGGCTGATCGGAATATCCACCGAAACCGACTTGAAGGCGCGCACCGTCTCGGTCTTGCCGGTCTGCTTGTCGGTCACCTGCACCGGCTCGGTCTGCACCGGCGCCGCGCTGGCGCCGCTGACCGTCACGGCGGCCTCGGAGGCGGCCTTGGCGTCGTCGATTTCCGAACTGCGCGCCCGTTGGTAGCCGATCAGGCCGCCGACCACCGCGCCGGCGACGCAGGCAGTGGTCGCGTCGTTCTTGGTGAGCTTGGCCAGCACCGCACCGGCCGCACATCCCACCGCCGCGCCCACTCCCGCACTCTGGGTTTTCTGATCCATGTTGGCGCAGCCGTTCATCGCCACGGTTGCCGCCAGCACACAGGCAGGCAGTCGCAAGGCAGCAAATTTTTTCATGATGTCACCTCAATCAAGTGTTCCCCGTCGCTTCGCGGGGCGTGGA
Organism: uncultured Zoogloea sp.; assembly: GCA_937871125.1. Classification (GTDB taxonomy): domain Bacteria; phylum Pseudomonadota; class Gammaproteobacteria; order Burkholderiales; family Rhodocyclaceae; genus Zoogloea. The sequence continues at coordinate 10,782 of CALMXT010000337.1, forward strand.
CGGAATGATGACGGTCGTCTCATCGCCGTCCGGTTCATCGGCCATCCTGACACAAACCGCCGTGTAGTTGTCGTTCTCGGCCGGCGCCCGGCTGCGGATCAGCTCTCCCATGCTTGCCAGCCACGCCTCTGAACTGACCGATTCGCCGAGGATCTGTTCCATGTCGCTTTCCTCGACGTATTCCCACCAGCCGTCGGTGCAGAGCAGGAACACGTCGCCCACCTGCAGCGCAAGCGGCTCGGCCGACACCGAAAGGGACAGCGACTCGGCCGAGCCGATGGCCGAGGTGAGCAGGCTGCGCTGAGGATGAGTGCGGATCATGTCGGTGCTGCCATAGCCTGCGTCGATCATGTTCTGCACCAGGCTGTGATCCCGCGTCTGGTAAGCCACGCGACCGCGTCGGAAGAGGTAGATCCGGGTGTCGCCCACATGCCCCCACACCGCCAGTCCGCTACGCGGATCGATCAGCAGCACCACCGCCGTGGCGTGCATGTCGTCGCGGGTGTTGCCGTTGGTCTTTTCGCCGACCACCACGTCGTTGGCGGCCTGGAGCAGATTCGAGGCCTCGTCCGGCTCCACCCGCGGATGGGCCGAGAAGCGGCGCAGCACCGTGCTCACCACCAGCCGCGAAGCCACATCGCCGCTGCCGTGGCCGCCCGCCCCGTCGGAGACGACCCAGCAGCAGCCGTCGTCCGAGGTCCAGTAACCGCACGCATCCTCATTGCGGCTGCGGCCGCCCATTTCGGACAGAAAACAAGTCTGCATATCCAGCATGAGAACCTCGCGCTGCGTGTTCGGTCTGCCCTGCTAACGGCCCGGCTCGCGCTCCGCTTGAAGCCGTTCCACCTGCTCTTCGTAGGCGCGCAGAAATTCACGGCCGAACAGCGCGTGAAAATCGTCCTCCGCCTCCCGCGAGATTTCGCCGTACATCTGCTCGAAGAGATCCCACAGCCGGGCCTTCCGGCTGCCGGGCAGGATATTGTCCAGCACGCTGCGGGACACCACCCGTTCTTCGAGCGCGGTCGGCTCGAAACGCTTCAACACGCCGGCCAACGCCGCACGCATTCCGGCCATGAAACCGAACTGGTGCGCCCGCAGGTCGTCGTAGGCGTCGCGCATGGCGGCCTCCGGCGGCATGAAACCGCGCCCCTGGGGCGCCAGCAGTTGCGACAGCGCAAAGCCGACGTCCGGCGAGAACTTGAGCGGGTTGTTGCCCTTGCTGACGATCATCGTCACCTCGGCCCGCACCTCGCGCTTGGTCAGCGCACGGGCGGTCAGGAGGTCGAGCGTGCCCTGGGTGGCCTCGCGCAGCACCACGCCGATCTGCTCCATCAGTTCCGGCGTGAGGCCGGCAGGCAGACGCACCGGCACGCCGAGACCACGCAGAAAGGCCTCCAGCAAGGGGCCGTCGACACCGCCAGACGTCGGTTGCACGGCGGCCACCGGCTCCGGCGCCATCCGTTCGACGCTGATCTCGGCCCGCGCAACCGGCGTCGCCGGCACCTCCGCGGCCACCGCCCGCGGTTCCGCCGCGGGCGGTGCGCTATCCCATGAGAAGACCATCCCGGACGGCACATCCTTGCGCGGCAGCACGTGGGTCACCTCAAGCTCGGAGGATTCCGGGCGCTCGGGCCGGGGCGGCGCAAAAGCCTGGTTGAGCATCGGTGCATCGTCGCGTTGGGGCTCGGCTGGGGCCGCCGCGGGCGCGGCGCCGCCGAACAGCGCCAGCGGATCGACCGCGGCGGCGGCGCTGGAAGGCGCCACGCCCGCGTCGCCGAGCGGCGTACCCGCAAAGGGGTCCGATGCGCCGCCACCGAGACCGAACAGGGCATCCACCGATTGTTCGCTACGCACGCCGCCCAGACCGAGCAGATCGGCCCGTGGCGCCGCGGGCGGCGGAGGCGGCGGAGCGAACGGATCGTGCAGCGGGGGCGATTCGGCCGCCGGGCTGGAAACCGGCTTGATCGGCGCAGCAAACACCGCAAAGGGATCGTCGTTGTTCGACCCCGGCGTCGCGACCGGAGCCGGTGCGGCAGCGGGCGCCGGCGTGCCGAGCAAGCCGGCGAACGGATCGGCGGAATCCGCCGCCGAGGCGCCGCCGAACAGGCCCAGCGGGTCGGCCCCGCCGCTATCGACGGCCGGCGTCGAGAAGACCGGCGCGGCACGGGCGAACTCCACTTCCAGCACGTAGCCGCCGATCGCGATCCGGTCGCCCCCGGCCAGCACCACCCGGTTGCCCTTGCCCACCGGCCGATCGTTGACCGAAGAGGGATTGCCGCCCTGGTCGACCAGCGCGAAGTTCGTTCCGTCGAACTCGATCCGCGCCTGCACCCGCGAGATATGCCGTTCCGGATCGGGCAACATCAGTTCGTTGCCCTCCTCGCGCCCGATCGCCCCGCCGCGGCTGTCGAAGTCAAAGCCAGTCGGCTGGGCGGGCGGCGCCCCGTTGAAGCTGATGACGGAAATGCGCATGATCGTATCGGCGATGAAGTCGGAGGCTGGGCATGACAAACAAGCCTGATCTTACCAGCGGCAGGCGGCGCGGGTGACAATCGGATTGCGTCGCCGTCACCGGGGCCGCGCAGGATGGCGGCAGATGCAATATCGATCCGAATGCCGGCCGCAACCGGAGCAAAAAGACATGAAACGGATCGCCGCCTTCGCGCTTTCGACACTCACGCTCGCAGGTGCCGCAATGGCCGCGCAGCTGGAAAAGCCGACAGGCCTGTGCGCCGCAACCGAACAAAACTATTTTTCCTGCCGCACGACCCAGTCACGATGGATTGGCCTGTGCGGGAATTCGCCTCGACAACTCCACTACCGCTTCGGAACCCTCCGCCGGATCGACCTCGACTATCCCGCCTCCGGCGATCGCAAGCACCCGCCTTTTCTCTACGCCCATTACATGCGCTACCGGACCGAGCGGGTGGAAGTGAGCTTCCGCAACGGCAACGCCGACTACGCCGTCTTCGATTATCGCGAAGGGCGCAGCCGCCGCGCCGGAGTGCGCGTCGCAACGGAGGAAGGCCGCGAAACGGAATTTCCGTGCATCGGAACGATCGACAGCCGGCTGGGCGCCCTCGCCGGCACCCTGCCCTGCGACACGGACAATGCGCTGAACGGGGGAAGTTGCCCGGAGCACGGGCAGGAATAAGCCTTCGCGCTCAGCTTTGCAGATCGGCGGACGAAGGCATCCGCTCGATGAAGCCTGGCGACGACCGGAAGCCGATGCGGATCAACACGGCCCATCCTGCACCCCGATGACTTCCATCCTCGGCGTAGCCGGTCCATCGAAAAGCCGCATCCGCCCGGCTCGCCATGAAGCGGCGCGTTGAAGGCAGGCTCTGCAGTGTGCTCCCTGGCCACACCGCCTTCGCGGGTTCGTCGTCCGACACCTTGGTCCGCAACGACGCCGGATAAAGACGCGCCTCGATGGCTCCCGGAAAACCCTTCGGCACAGCGCGCCCGACCGCCTTGGCCCCCAGCGAAACCTTTGCCGCCCGCCAATCGCGGCAGGCGTGAAGAAGCCGTCGCCCCGGCCCATTCGACTGACCGCGTCGCGGCACTCAACAATCTGCAAACACTGCGATGGAGACGCGTGCGGGATCAAACCGCCGACGGCGGAAACACCCGCGTGCCGGCAAAGGCGGCGCGTGCGCCGAAATCCCAGAAGGCTTCCAGGTCGACCCAGCGCCGGGCTTCGCTCGTCAGGGCGGTCTGGATGTCGAAGCCGCGGCACCAGCGCTGTCCGGCACTCCAGCGCGCCCCGTGTTCGGCCCATTGCGCGCGTGCGCGGGGAAGATCCGGCAGCCAGACTTCGACGGGGAAATCCTGTTCGATCGGGTCGGCATCGGCCGCGGGCGGCAGGGCGCTCCGCTGGCCTTCGACCGACAGGCCGGTCATGCGCTCCCAGGCCCGACCGGCGGCGGCGGCCAGAACGGGATCGGGATCGGCCATCCAGGCCAGCACGGCCGTCAGCGCTTTCGGCCGACCGAGACGTGCGGCCAGCGCAACCCGCTGGGGCACCGGCTGCGCCGCGAACAGTTCGAGCATGGCGTCCTGCTGGTCCTCGGGACACAGCGCTGCGCACCATCCAAGCGCACTGGCGTCACCGTCGGCGGCAAGACGCCCGATGACTTCCGGCACCCAGGCTTCGCCTCGCCACACCGCCGCCTCCAGCACCGCGCGGCGCAGCGCGGCAACCGGACGATGCAGGGCTTCCGCGAAGCACGGCAGCGGTACGTCGGGCGGGTTTTCGAGCACCAGCAGCGCCCGCCATGCAAACACCGCAACACTGGGCTCCTCGTGTCGAAGCAGCCGGTCGAGATGCGCCGACGGGTCGTCGAGCCGCCGGTGGCTGGCCAGGGCCAGCGCCGCCGCAGCCGCGTGGGCGGGACTGCCGTGGACCAACGCCGCCCGCAGGGTGGCTTCGGTTTGCGCTGCGGGCGCCATGACCAAGGCGTCGGCAAAACCGGCGATGACCGGACCGCCAGCGGCGGCAAAGGCCTCCAACACCCGCCGCGCGTTGTCGGGCCGACCGCTGCGCAACAGCGCCCAGGCGGCGGCGAAGACTTCGTCCCGGTCGTCGCCATGCAGGAAACCATCCAGCATCGCGCCGAGTTCATCCCCCGCTATCGACACGCCTTGCAGATGCGCCTCGATGCGCTCCTGCAAGTAGGCGAAATCCCGCAGCGCGATATCCGGCGAGCGGCCCGATGCCCGTCGCCGCTGCCAGAGGTAGGCAAGTTCCTCGGCGTGAACCGGAATCCGCTCGGGAATGAAACGGTGACGGCGAAGCACCGGCGCAATGGCAACCATCCGGGCGACCCTAGTTGATCGAGACGCTGCCGGCCTTGATGCGCTGCAAACCCTTGGCGCGGATCAGCACGTCCTCGCCCTTGAGCACCGCCTTGCCGTCGGCCCGCAGGTCGAGGGTGGCGTCGCCGCATTTGAGGGTGAGCACCTCGGTGGCTTCGAGGGTGAGGCGGGCCGGGCTGACCGGCGCGACATAGGTGGCGATCCGGCCCAGCACGACGCCGGGATTGGTGGGTCCGGGAGGCAACACCAGCACGCTGTCGCCCACCTCCAGGGGCTTGCCTTCGAGCCACAGGCAGCGCCAGGGTTCGCGCCCATCGACGACGACACGCAACCAGCCGTCGCCGTCGATGGCGAGCAGTTGCGCCCGCTGGACCCCGGCCAGTTCCGACCCCTTGTCGGCGGCGTGGACGCTTTCCACCAGATTGAGACGATTGGCGCTCATGGAACCAGCCCTTTCACGGCTTCAGCCGCAGATGTTCTTTTTGTTGTGCCAGAGCGGATCGCCCATGCGGCAGACGTTCTTGCCGTCCAGCATCACGTTGAAGGAATACATCAGGAATTCGCATTCCTGCTTGAAGGTGCCGCTGATGACGCCGCCGACCGAGCCGGCCTCGTCGCCCGCGCTCATCATGTACTTGGCGCCCTTGACCATCACCATGCTGCCGTCGGCCTTGACCGTGGTGGTGCCCGCGGTGGTGTCGGAGGATTTGCCGATGTTGGGATAGGGAATGGGAATCGGCGGCGCAGGCGGCGCAGGGGTTTTGCAGACGTCCGGAAAGACCATGCTCATGCCGCCGCTGGTTTTGTGGGCAAAGCCCTGGATGTTATGGACGGTGCATGGCATGGCAATCTCCTTCAGCGGGGTGGCGCCTCGAGCAACGCGACCGCGCGGTCGCCCTTGTCCGATGAAGCATAGACCAGGCAGGGCCCGGGCCGATAGCCGCCGGCAAGACCGTGGGCCGCCAGACAGGCCAGCAAGGGGCCGTGCGCCGCGCCGAGATCGCCGCAGCACTCGGCGGGATGCTCCATCTGCATGGCGTCGGCGAAGTGGGCGGCGTTGCGCACCCGGGCAACGGCGAACTCCCGGGCCCAGTAGCGTTCGCCGTTGAAGGACGCGTAGGTGCAGGCGATGGGCGAAGCCGGCGGCGTCTCGGCAAGCAGGCCGCCGACGGCCGCGGCGAGCCCTTCGCCGAGGTAGGGTGCATCGGCATGGAGATGGCCGGGCTCGTACCCCGTCGCACAACCGGCAAGCGTCGCGAGGGGCGGCGCGCGACGTCGCGCCGGACTGCCCAGCAGCAGGAAAGCCGCGCCTTCGGCGGGCGAAAAGCCATCGGCATTCACGCTGTTGCGTATCCGCTGCCCGGCTTCGAGGGTGTCGAGGAGGTAAGGCTCGATGAAACTGTCGATTCCGCCAACCAGCACGAACTCGGCCGCGCCGGAGGCGATCCGCTCGCCAGCCTGACACAAGGCCATCAAGCCCGCCGCACGTCCTCGCGGCACCGCAACGCTGCGCGCGAGGTCGATCGGGGCGCCGCTCTGCCGGCGCAGGCGGCGCAGAAAGCCGGCAGGATCGATAGGGCGCATCGCATGATGTTCCGGCAGACCCAACAGCAGGGGCACTTCGACGCCGTCGGGCAGAGATTCCAGCGCTTCCGCCAAAGCCACATGGCCCATCCGGAGCATGACCGCCTCACGCCCGGCGATCCGCTCGGCAAGCAGGGATTCGTCGAGACCGGGCAAAACGGTGTCCGGCACCCGACCCACCACATGGGGCTCGCCCTGGCGATCCTGCCACGGACCGTCCCGCAGGTTGGCGAGACGCGCCCGGGCGGAGGCGGCCGTCTCTGCGAGGCTCGCACCGATGGGCGTGACGCATCCTGCGGCGCAGATGTCGAGGGCCATCATGGGCGGCTCAAGCCTGCTCCAGCTCTTCGAAGAGAATGTCGTCGTAAGCGCAGGCCTGCAGGTGCCGGGCGACACGCTCGCTGACGATCATGCAGTCGGTATCCTCGGCGGCGACGCACAGATCGAAGGCGCCGAGGCGCGACGCGTCGACCACCAGACGGACGATCACGTTCATGCCCTCGCCCAGCGAGCGCACCGTGGACTTCCCCATGTCTGCGCACGGGACGCAACCGACGATGTTGAGCAGCAGGTAGTCGTCGATGATCCGCTGGTGGACGTCATCGCGCATTTCCACCTGCACCGTTTCGATGTTGTCGATGCCGATGGCCTGAAGGTCGCGATAGAAGGCCTTCGTGCCGATCCAGGCTGGCGATTCGAAGAAGGTCGGCAGCTGGGGGTTCGGGATATCGGGGTCGAGGAAGACCTTGAACGGCGGATCGAAGCCGTCCTCCAGGCGATGGCCGGTCTTGAGCAGGAAAAAATCGTGGCTGTCCTGGAACAGGCCGGCCGGCTCCGGGAGCGCCCGGCGGCTCGCCCTGGCGTTTCCCACCGACACGATGCCGCGCCCGGCTTGAGCGCTGCCCGCCCCCGTCGGCGGCTTGGGGCGCATCCTGAAATTCTGCATCAGGGTTCCGCCCTGGCTGTCGTGGAATACGCCGACGCCTCGCGCCGGAAAACGGCGGCTCATCCTGAAATATTTCATGCGGCCTTCCTCATCGCGCGGACCGTCACAACCCGCCCGCCTGGGCGCACTCGGCCGCGATGCGGGACACGAAGATCCGACATTCGTCGATATCGTCCTCGAGCACGGACGAAGCCTTGTCCACGTAGCGCACCATGTTGTCCCGGGGCGGGTATTTGCCGGCCTGTTTCTTTCCCTTGCAGTCTTCGCAGGGCGGCTTCTTTTTGTAATGGGAAACCGCATGCTGCTGGATCTTGTCCAGATACTTCCGGACGCATTCCTTGTAGGGCATCTCGCCGACCCCGAAATCCTGGGAACCGCTGTGCTTGCCCTGGTGGAGCTGGATTTTCGCGTGCTTCATCACCTTGAACATGAGCTTGCGGTTGCTGTTGATGTCGGCCAGCTTGACGGCCCGCGTCTTCCATTCCGCAAGGCTGGAGGCATAGGGCATCCATTTGCCGTTGTTGCGGTGATCCACGTCGTAGCGGGTGTCATCGTAGATGAGGTCGCCGGCCTTCAGCCACTTTGCGACGGGATGGCTCTTCAGCGTGAGATGGGGAATCAGGTGGTGGGCCTGGGATGGCCAGCACGACGACGACAGATCGGCCTCCTTGGCCGCGTTCTTGGGCTGCTTGCCGAGGCTTTTCCCCAGGCGGTCGGCGTCACCGTCGAGATTGGCCTTCCAGTTCGTTTTGGCCGGCTCGAAATCGCATTTGTTCTTTTTTTCGTCGGCCGCCAGCATCGCGACCAGAACCGCTTCGCCGACCTGGGTCATCGCTGCTCTCCTTCGGGTTCCCAATGCACCGCTACCTGACGCAAGCGGGTGAGCCGCTTGTCCACCACAAGTTCTGCCCGCCACACCATCTGCAGCCGCCCCTGGTCGGGCTCGATGAGGACCGTATCGAGCCGGGGCGCCGCCGCAATGGCACGACCGTCGAAATCCCATTCCAGCCCGATCGACGGACGCGGCAGACAGAAACGCAGAGCGCCGCCAGCCGTACAACCGATGACTTCCACCTCTTCTCCTCCGACGAGGTAACCCGGGGCAACCAGCCCCGGCGGCGCCACGTTGAAGAAACGCGGGTCGAAATCCAGGGGTAGATAAGGCGCGCGCCGCGTCTGCCAGGCGTCATCGTAGGTTCCGGCCCAGCCTCGCCTGGGCTGCCAGGCGGGCGGAATCGGCGCGAAACCGGCCGGTGCAGGACGATCGGCGGGACTGACGACGAGGCGGTCCGGATCTTCGATGTTGGGCAGTGGCCGCCCGGCAAAATCGTCCTCTTCGGCGCCCACCAACCCGCGCCCCACGGGGTTGCGCGCCTCGACCTCCGGCACCCCGACCGGCGCGCGCCCGCCGAAAGCCAGCTCCCACACCAAAGGCATGCGCTCAAAGGGCTGGATCGGACCGACCGCCCAGTCGCTGCCCTGCCGAACCCACTGACGGTTTCCGAAAACCCGCAGCCGACGCGCGACCGGACCGACGCGCAGACTCACATCCATCGCCTCGACCGGCCCGCCGGCGGCAATCGCACGGCCAAGCAGCAAGATGTCCGTCGCGGGCTTCAAGTGGGTGAGGTCGGCCGCAGCGCGGAGGCTCGTCGCCGCCGGATCGCCCCAATGCACATCCCCGGCCAGAAAACCCGCTTGGCGCGCGGAAAACTGCGGCAACCCGGAAGACAGGTCGAAACTGGCCTTGACCGCCGCGTAGGCGCACTCCACCCCCGCCGGATTGGCGAACACGACCAGGGCCGCGGACAAGGGGGTGGGATTGACGACCTGCAGCATGGATTGAGCCTCGGATGTCAGTTCTCGGCGATCTTCGAGCCCTTGATGACCACGTCGGACGAGGCCTTGATGCCGATCTTGCCGCTGCCCTGAACGGTGATGTCCTTGCCCTTGATCGTGATGGTGCCGTCCTTTTTCATCGTGATGGAGGCGTCGCCAGTTTTCAGAATGACTTCATCGCCGGCTTCGAGGTAATACTTTTTGCCGATCTGGCTCTTGGAATCCTTGCCGACCGAGAGGGACTGGTTCTCGCCGATGGAAACCGTCACGTTCTTGCCAACGTTTTCGCTGAGGTTATCGCCGATGTCGACGGATTCGTCCTTGGCCACCTCACGGCTCCGGTTGCCGCCCACGTCATGGCTCTCGTTGGCGCCGACCGACAGGCTGTGGTTCGCGCCGATGCTGGTGGAGGAATTGGCGCCCACGTTGAGGCTGCGATTGGCGGCGATGCTGATTTTCTCGTTCTGGCCGACGGTTTCGGTGCGGTCCTTGCCGACGCTCACGGTTTCGTTGTTGCCGATGCTCTTGCTGCGGTCGTTGCCGACGGAATGGGTTTCGTCGTTCTCGACTTCGATGTCCTGGTTCTTTTCGGCGTGGATGTACAGCTGTTCGGCGCCCTTCTTGTCTTCGAAGCGGATTTCGTTGAAGTTGGCCACGC
>CALMXT010000338.1 GCA_937871125.1 uncultured Zoogloea sp.
TTCTGGATCACTCGCATAGCTTTAATCCCTTGAATCAAATCCGTATTATACGTAGGTCGCCGCGCCGCGGCAAAAGCTTTGTCCGACTGGAGTCTTCGATGTTCCGCAATCTTCTTGCTGTAGCGCTGGCATTGGCCGGCCCGGCGGCTCTCGCCCAGGGTATATACAGCTGGAAGGACGCCAACGGCGGGGTTCATTATTCGGACCTCCCGCCCCCTGAAGCAAAGGTCCGCACCCTCCGGCAAATGCCCCTCGCCCCGGCCAGCGCGGCACGGCCGGCGGCGACCGCCGAAAACCCGCAGACCTACGCAGAAAAGGATCTGGCCTTCAAAAAGCGCCGCGCGGAGGCATCCGAAGCGGAAGAAAAGGCACGCAAGGACAAGGCTGCCGAAGACCTCCGGCAACGGCAGTGCGCCGACAACCGCAACCAGTTGGCGGCCCTTGAAAAGGGCCACCGTGCCACCCGCATCGCCGACAACGGCGACTTCGTATTCCTTGACGAGGATGAGCGGGCCGCCGAAATGGAGCGTATCCGCCAGACCATCGAACGCGCCTGCAAGTAGCCGCCCAGGAGCCCCGCAGCGCCCTGGAATGGCGACTACGCGTTCCCCTCTTCTGCAGGGCCACCGCCCTTCTTCATGACCTTGCCCTCCTCGGCACGCTTGCGACGCACCTCCTTGGGATCGGCAATCAGCGGGCGGTAGATCTCGATACGGTCACGGTCGCGCAGTACCGCGTCGGCCTTGACCAGCTTGGCAAAAATGCCGAGCTTGTTGGTCTTGGCGAGATCGATTTCGGGATGTTTCTGGAGCAGACCGGAGGCATCGACAGCGCGCTGAACGGTGCAGCCGGCAGGCAGCTTCAGACGGACGATCTCTTGACGATCGCGGAGCGCGTAGCAAACTTCGACATTGATTGAATCGGGCGCGCTCATATCAGCCCTTGCCGTAAACCTGCGCAGCGCGTTTGACGAAAGAATCGACGAAGGTATTGGCGATGTGACTGAACACCGGGCCCACCGCCTTCTCGATGAGGCGGTTTGAGAACTCGTAGCGCAGGTTGAACTCCACCTTGCACGCCGCATCGCCCAAAGGCGTGAAGTCCCACGAGCCGTCGAGATGGGTGAACGGCCCGTCGGTCAGACGAATCAGCATGTGCGACGGATAGCGCTTCTCGTTCTCGGTGCTGAAATGGGACTTGATGCCGTGATAATTGATGTGAAGCGTGGCCTGGGTGACCTTCTCGTCACGGGCATGCACTTCGCTTCCACCGCACCACGGCAAAAATTTGGGGTAATCCTCGCAGCGGTCGACCAGATCGAACATCTGGGCCGGCGTGAACTCGATCAGGACAATTTTCTTGACGGCAGCCATTGGGACGCGAGCGGGATATCGACCTGTTAAAATACGCGATTTTACGCGTCCACGTGACCTCGCGCCAATGCGCTCACGCCGCGTGACCGCACCGCAGAGCCCAGACCAATGACCATCATCGACAACCGTAAAGCCTTCCACGATTATTTCATCGAGGACAAATACGAAGCCGGCCTCGTCCTGGAGGGGTGGGAGGTCAAGGGCATCCGGGCCGGGCGGGCCAACATCAAGGAAAGCTACGTGGTGATCCGTGGCGCGGAGATTTTCATTGTCGGCATGCATATCACGCCGCTCGAATCCGCCTCCACCCACATTCACCCGGACCCCACGCGCACCCGCAAGTTGCTGCTCCATTCCGAGCAGATCGACAAGCTGATCGGCAAGGTCGAACGTGCCGGCTACGCCCTGGTGCCCCTGGACCTGCATTACGTCAAAGGCCGCGTGAAGGTCAGCGTCGGTCTCGCCAAGGGCAAGAAACAGTTCGACAAACGCGAATCCGAGAAGGAACGCGACTGGGAGCGGGAGAAGGCGCGCCTGGTACGCACCAAGGCCTGACGGGGCGACGTCCTCCCCGACAAGCAGTCTTCCGGGCGGAGCCGCTAGCCGATCTCGCTGCGCGCCCGCTCCACGCCAAGGCGCTCCAGCGCATCCGCAGGCTGACAGGCAGCGGCGGCGGCGTAAATCTCGTAGGCCCGGCCGGCTCCCGCACCGCCGTCGACCAGCTGGATTGCCCGCGCATATTCGGCGAGCACTACCGGCGACTGGGCATGAAGCTCGATAGCGGTCTCGAAATGATCGACGACCGCTTCCTTGCGCACACCGTAAGACAGGGCCCCAACCATGGCACCGACCTTGTCGATCACCTCCGCGCAATAGACCCCCAGACCGACGTGGGCATCGGCATGGCCCGGCTCGAGTTCGAGCGCCCGCTGCAGGCAGTCGCGTACCTTGCCGCCCATCCCCTGCGCCAACGCCTTCACCACCGAAATATTCTGGCTGTAGCACCGGAGGGCGGTGCCATGCACATACCAGGCATTCGCCCAGTTGGGAGCGATATCCAGCACCTCGGCGCTGGCTTCAACGGCTTCACGCAGGATCGAGAGGCGACGGGCCTCGTCTTCTTCGAGATGGGCGGCGTAGACGGTAGCGGCCCGCGCGGCAACGACAACGCCGACCGGCCCGGCCGCCAGGCCCCGATCGGCCGCATCGGCAAAATCGCCGGCATGGTACGCCCGCCATGCTGCCTCGAGCTGAATCGCGGCATCGGCCGGACTCGTCACATGCGACGCCAACGCCGGATTGGCACGCAGGAGTTCGGCGATATTCGCCGCACTTGGGAAAAGCTCCCGGTCACCCCGGTGCAGACGGCACCAGTTGGAGGCCAGCGCACAACCGCCATAACGATAGACCCTGTCGCCATACGGAAAGCGCTTCCAGGCCCGACGAACTGTCCCGGGCTCGCCGCTGGGGGGATTCGGCCGCGGGCGCGAACGACGCAACGCCATGTTCCAGTCAAACGTCAGATGCATTTGCCGTCATCTCCCTCGGAATATCCGGCCTCTTTTTGTCCATTCAGGCTGCCGTGCGGCTGCCCGGGCTATGGGTCCGGTCGAATAAGGGTAGCATCCTCCCGCACGGTCTGCATCCCGCAATGCGGCATGAAAGAGTTCAGCCAGCGGTCGCGGCCCGATCCATGAACTGTGCGAGCGCCACGTCGAGTTCAGTCACACCGCCCGCATCGTGAGTGGCAAGGACAACATCGACCCGGCTGTAGACGTTGAACCACTCCGGATGGTGATCGAGCTTTTCGGCCATCAGCGCGACCCGTGTCATCCAGCCGAAGGCGGCGTTGAAATCGGCAAAACGAAACTGTTTCGCAATCGCGTCCCGCTCGGGCAAGGTCTGCCAGCCATCGAGTTCGGACAGTACTTCGGCGCGGCGGCCGGGGCTCAGCTTTTCGGGACGCATTCCATCCTCCTCGAATCGATCGTCAACGCAGTGAGAAATCCACGCGACTGATTTTCGCCTTAGGCTGCTTGCCGTCGTCGCCTTCGCGACCGGCGAGCAGGAAAATGCGATCAGCCGGCACCTTGCCCTTCTCGAGCAGCCAGTTCTTCACGGCCTGGGCGCGCTGCTGGGCCAGCAGGCGCACATCTTCGTCGCCGACGCTGGTGTTGGCGAGAATCAGCTTTTCCATCTCGGCAACCGGCAAATCCTTGGCAAAACCGATCGCATTGCGCGGCTTGGGGAACTTCTCGTCCTTGTAAACCCGTGTCAGCAGCGCCGGATATTCACTTGGCGCAACCCGCACCCGACCATCCTCGCCCACCGATTCGCCTTTCTTCGCCATGTCCTTGACCTTCAACGCCTCGACTTTGCTGACCAACTGGGCTTGCTTGAGGCCTTCCCGGTCGGTCGCCGGATCGACGCGGCCGGCGATCTCGAGCTTGAGCCCGGTCTTCTCATTCATGACCTTGGCGATGGCAGCGAGCTTGGTTTCGGCGCCATCCGGCAGGCGCGCGAAGCCGGCATCGAAATCGATCCACGCCAATTCCTCGCTGTTGCCGCCGATGATGGAGCCCAGCAGTGCGAACGGCGAGGTGATGGCCTTGGAGATCAGATTGACAATCACCTTCACGACGATGCCGCCGACACTGAACTGGGGATCGTCCAGCGAACCGCCAATCGGTAGATCGAGGTCGATCTCGCCCCGGCTGTTCTTCAACAGCGACACCGCGAGCAGCACCGGCAACTTGAGGGCGCTCGGGCTTTCCACCCTGTCGCCAAAAGTCAGTTGATCGAGGAAGACCTGATTGGTGGCGGTGAGCTTGCGGTCTTCGATCTTGTAGTTGAGCGCCGCCGAGAGCTTGCCTTTCTCGATGCCGTAGCCGACATATTTGGCGGCGTAGGTGGATACGCTGGAAAGCTCGAAATCCTTCACCGAAGCCTTGATATCCAGCGCCCGATCCTGACGGAAGGGGTTGAGTTTGCCGACCACCTCCACGGGCGCCGCATTGTCGACCTTTCCACGCAGATCGAGCTCGGCGATGGTGTTCGGATCGGAAGACAAGCCCACGAAACGCCCGCCCATGCCGGTGAGGTTGGCATCGTAGTTCGGCTTGATGAAACGGTCGCTGTAGGCGATGTTGCCGCCCTGCAGGGTAATGCGCTTGATCGACAGGGGCATCGGCGGCTCGGCCGGCGGGGCCACCTTGGCAACCGCCACGCCCGGTGCCGGCGGAGCCGCGGCCTGGCCATTGGTCTTGGCCGCGTCCTCCGCGGCTTTCTGCTGCGCGGCGCGCTGGGCGGTGATTTCACGGATGTTGAGGCCGCCCTTGGCGTCGAGGATCAGGCGCGTATAGAAATCGGTGAGCGCGATGTCGTCGATGCTCACCGCCATCGGCGAGAGGCGGATATCCATGCCACCGAAATAGAGGGATTTCCACTTGAGGAAATCGGCGGCGTTGAGCTTGTCCACCGACGCGAAATCGCCCACCGTCAGGTTGCCCTTGAAGCTGCCTTTGATCGCCCCGCCGGCCGGCATCTCGAAGGCCAGCTTGCTGCGCGAACTGACGTTGCCGCGGGTGATCGCGATCTGCACCTTCTCGGTTACATAAGGCTGGAGCATCGCCAGATCGACGGCCTTGAGGTCCAGATCCAGGTTGCCGGCCAGCGGCGTCAGGCTCACGACGCCGCCCACCCCGATCCGGCCACGCTTGTTGATCGACGACTGCAGGGCGATCTTCGCCTTGCTGCCCTTGGCCGTGGAGAGTCCATCGACCTTCAAGGTCAGCGGCTCGGCATTGAAAACGATCGCCGGCGACAGGGTCCGATCCTCGATGCGCACGCCCCAATCGTCGAGGGCGACGTGCTTGACATCCACCTGCCAGACCGGCCCGCCCGGCGGGGCATGGCGCGGCGCCTTGGCCGCGTGTCGATGCGGCATCCTGGCGCCCTTGCCGGCCGCCGTCTGAGCCTTGCCCGCGCTGGCGTCGGCCGCGGCAATCTTCTCGGCGTTGAAGCGCCCGTCCTTGTCCCGCACCAGCGAAAGCCGCGTCGCCTTGCCGCTCACTTCGGCCACGTTCACGTGATGGGTGGCGGTGTCCACTTCGGCGTCGCGCACTTCCAGCAAACCAATTTTGGCCAGCGGCATCTTCTCGCCGCGCAGCACCACCCCGAGATCCTTCAGGGCCAGGGAGGCCGCTTTCAGTTTGACCTTGGGATCGCCGGTCGCCTCCTGCAGAAAATCGTAGCCGATCTTCCCGTCAAGCTTGCCCGACACCACTTCCCCCTGGGTGAGCACACCTGCGAGATAGGGCTTGGGGCCGGCTAGATCCAGCCCGGCCAGCTCCAGCGTACCGGCAGCCTTGAGCGGTGCGAGCGCGACGCTGCCCTTGTGCTCCAGCGTTTCGCCGGCCGCAGTGGCGAAACCGAAATCCAGCGCCGCCGGCTCGCCGCCGGCCAGTGCAAACTTGCGCAGCGAAACGTGGATGTCCTGGAGCGTCTTCTTATAGACCCCGGCCGGCAGATCGTCGGAAAAATCAACGCGTCCGCCAGTGAGCTTGAATTCGCCCAGGGTGACCGCAAAAGGTTTGGCCGGGGCGGCGTCGGCGGGCACCGGCGGGGTGGGTCCAGCCGGCTGCGCTGCAGGCTTCGGCACCAGCGACAACAAGCTGATGCGTCCATCCCGGCCGCGACCGACGACGATCTCCGGCCGCTCAACGCTCACCGTGCCGAGCGCCAGCTCCCTGGCCAGCGGAGCCAGCTTGTCGATGCCGATGTTCACCGACGGCAGTTTGATCGCCGGGCTGCCGTCGGCATGCTGGATTTCCACGTCGGCCAGACCGACGCTGCCCTTGACCGTCACGCTCGGGGGTGCCCCGGCGGGCTGGGCAAACGACAGTTCCAGATCGGTCGAAAGCCGTGCCGCGGGCAGGCGGAAGGTTTTTTCCACCGGCACATAGCTCACGTAACGGGTCAGGTCGAAGCCGTCGAACTTGAGATTGACGACGGACTCTCGGGATGTCGAAAACGGCCGTGCTTTGCCGTGAATTGCGAAGGGCGTGTCGTTGACCTTCATCGCCAACAGCGGCTCGACGAAGGTTTCAACCTGCGACGGAAGATTGGAGACGAAAGGCACGCCGAGATCGAGGTCGGCGATCACGTGCTTCTGCTTGGCCGGCCGGTCGTCGAAATCGATGCGGCCCTTTTCGATACGGATGTTGTGGATCGCGAAGTGGCTTTTCGAGCCATCGTCCGGCTTGTTGAGCATCTCGTCGATGACGTCGGACCAGTTGAAGCGCGAGCCTTCCAGGCGCACCACGCTGACCATCGGCTCGACCAGCTTCACCTCCTGCACCACCACTCCGCCGCGGAACAGGGATTCGGCCTCGACATTGGCGTACAGTGATGCAAAGCCCAGCACGGTGGCGCCGCCTTCGCGCTCAAGGATGCGCAGACCGCGCACCTCGGCAGACAGGGCATAAGGATTGATCGACAAACCCTCTATCGTCACCGGCCGGTGCAGCAGTTCGGTCAGCTTGCTCTCGGCAATCGATCTGACCAGCGGCGGCGCCACCAGAAAGCCGGTGACACCGATCACCGCGATTGCGCCGACACTCCACAACGCCCACTTCCGCGGCCGCCCGCCGGCCAGCAACTTCTGCACCATATTTTTACATTCCTATTTTCTGCGCCCAGCTGAGTGGCACGCCTTTCGTATCGTCCAAGCCTAGCAGGGGACGACAGCGGTGAAAATGAAGTTATGCGCGGAGTTTGCGGTAAGACAAGCTGCGGACTATCCTCCCCGGCCGTTCCGGCCCATACGGCACTCATCGACCGCTCATGAAGCACCCAAACCTCACATCCCACTTCGACGTCATCGTGATCGGCGCCGGCGCCGCCGGCATGATGTGCGCCGCCGAAGCCGGTCAGCGCGGACGCCGCGTGCTGATCGTCGACCACGCCGGCAAGCTCGCCGAGAAGATCCGCATTTCCGGCGGCGGGCGCTGCAACTTCACCAATCTGGACGTCGGCGTCGCCCATTACCTGTCGCGCAATCCACAATTCTGCCGCTCGGCGCTGGCCCGCTTCACGCCGGGACACTTCATCGAGCGGGTGAACCGTCACGGCATTCGATGGCACGAGCGGGAGCACGGCCAACTGTTCTGCGACGACTCGGCCCAGGACATCATCGACATGCTGCGTACCGGCTGCGACGACGGCCACGTCAGTTGGGCCATGCCCTGCAAGATCGAGGCGATCTCGACCGACAGCGCCCCGGACAGCCGTTTCATCCTCGATACCAGCCACGGCCGTTTCGCCTGCGCAAGCTTGGTCGTTGCCACCGGCGGACTGTCGATACCCAAGATCGGCGCCTCGCCGCTGGGCTACAAGATTGCCGAACAGTTCGGCCTCGCCATCGTGCCGCCCAAACCCGCCCTGGTGCCGCTCACGCTGCCGCCCGAAGAATTGGCGATCTACAAGGAACTGGCCGGCATGGCCTTCGACGCGGTGGCCGAATGCGGCGCCGGACGCTTCCGCGAGAATCTGCTGTTTACCCATCGCGGGCTCTCCGGACCGGTGATCCTGCAGGTATCGTCCTACTGGCAGGCACGGGACTATGGCGGCGGGGACGGCGACAGCCAGATCACTGTCAATCTCTTCCCGGCCGAAAACGTCCGCCAGTGGCTGACGGAACGTGCCCGCAGCAAGACGCTGCTCGGCAACCTGCTCTCCGACCGTCTGCCCAAGCGCTTCGCCCACGCCTGGTGCGAGCAGCGCGGCTGGAACAA
>CALMXT010000339.1 GCA_937871125.1 uncultured Zoogloea sp.
CGCCCGAGGCGGCCAAACCGGCGCGCAAGCTGCTGTATTACCGCAACCCGATGGGCCTGCCCGACACCTCGCCGTCGCCGAAAAAAGACCCGATGGGCATGGACTACATCCCAGTTTATGAAGGCGAGGCGGACGACGAGCCGGCGGCGCCCGGCACCCTGCGCATCAGCACCGAAAAAATCCAGAAACTCGGCGTGCGCACCGAAAAGGCCGAACTGCGCAGCCTCGACATACTCATCCGCGCCTCCGGCCGGGTCGAAGCCGACGAGCAGCGCACTTACGCCATCGCCCCTAAGTTCGAAGGCTACGTCGAACGCCTGCACGTCAACACCACCGGCCAAGCGGTAAGCAAGGGCCAGCCGCTGTTCGAGGTCTACAGCCCCGAGCTCGTCTCCGCCCAGCGGGAATACGCCATCGCCGCCCAAGGCGTGGACGCCCTCAAGGACGCCGGCAGCGAAGCGCTCGGCGGCATGAAGCAACTTGCCGAATCCAGCCTCGCGCGCCTGCGCAACTGGGACATCTCCGACGAACAGATCCGCGCGCTGACCAAGTCCGGCGCAGCAAAACGCACCCTCAGCTTCCGCTCGCCGGTGAGCGGCATCGTCACCGAGAAAAAAGCCCTGCAAGGCATGCGCTTCATGCCCGGAGAAACCTTGTATCAGGTCACCGACCTGAGCCGGGTGTGGGTCGTCGCCGACATTTTCGAGCAGGACATGGCCCGCCTGCGCAACGGTAGCGCGGCCCAGGTGCGCATCGATGCCTATCCGGACAAGCTCTTCGAAGGCCGAATCGCCTACGTTTACCCCACGCTCAACACCGAAACCCGCACGGTGCCGGTACGCATCGAACTGGCCAATCCCGGTCTGCTGCTCAAGCCGGCGATGTTTGCGCGAGTGGAAATCCCCGTCGGCGACAAGCGGCAAACGGTAACGGTGCCCACCTCCGCCGTGATCGACAGCGGCACGCGCCGGGTGGTGCTTGTCTCCCGCGGCGAAGGCCGCTTCGAGCCCCGCGAAGTGAAGCTCGGCAGCCGCGGCGAAAACCGCGTGGAAGTGATCGATGGCGTGAAGGCTGGCGAAGAAGTGGTGGTCGCCGCCAACTTCCTGATCGACGCGGAAAGCAATCTGAAAGCGGCGCTTGGCGGATTTTCCTCCCCCGACCCAATGCCCGCCGCCAAGAGCGCCGGACACCGCGCGGAAGGCACGGTCGACAGCCTCGACCTCCAGGCCGGCACGGTGATGCTGGAGCACGGCCCGGTCGCCAGCCTCAAATGGCCGGCAATGACCATGGAGTTCAAGCTGGCCAATCCCGCGCTGCAAGCCGCGCTGAAGCCCGGCGCCAAGGTGACGGTCGAATTCGTCGAACGTCAGCCCGGCGAATGGGTCATCACCGCCGTCAAGCCGGCCGACGCGACGCCCGGCCCCCACGCAGGCCACTGACGGGACGACATCATGCTGGCCTCGCTCATCGACTGGTCGGGCAGGAACCGTTTCCTGGTTCTGCTCGCCACGCTTTTTGTCGTCGTCGCCGGCACCTTCGCCGTGCTGCGCACGCCCATCGACGCCCTGCCCGATCTCTCCGACGTGCAGGTGATCGTCTATACCGAATACCCTGGGCAAGCCCCGCAGGTGGTCGAGGATCAAGTCACCTATCCGCTCACCACGGCCATGCTGTCGGTGCCCAAATCCAAGGTGGTACGCGGCTTCTCGTTCTTCGGCGCATCCTTCGTCTACATCATTTTCGAGGACAACACCGATATCTACTGGGCCCGCTCGCGGGTGCTCGAATACCTCAACTTCGCCTCCGGGCGCATGCCGAAAGGCGTGACACCGCAGATCGGCCCGGACGCCACCGGTGTCGGCTGGGTGTACCAGTACGCCCTGCTGGCCAAGGACAAGACCCTCGCCGAACTGCGCACGATCCAGGACTGGTACGTGCGCTATCAGCTCGCCAAAGCCCACGGCGTCGCCGAAGTCGCGTCTGTCGGCGGCTTCGTGCAGACCTATCAGGTCACCGTCGATCCGGTGAAGCTGCGCGCCTATGGCATTCCACTGATGAAAGTGGCCCAGACAATCCGCGACTCCAACCGGGACGTGGGCGGTCGCGTGGTCGAGATGGCCGAAACCGAATACATGGTGCGCGGCAAAGGCTACCTGCGCGGCAAGGACGACATCGAGATGCTGGTGGTGAAGGCAGACCGCGGCACCCCGGTGCTGGTGCGCGACATCGCGCGGGTCGAACTGGCACCGGACGAACGCCGCGGTCTGACCGAACTGAACGGCGAAGGCGAAGTGGTCGCCGGCATTGCGATGGCCCGCTACGGCCAGAACGCGCTGGAGGTGATCCACAACCTCAAAGAGAAGATTGCCGAAATCGGCCCCGGCCTGCCCGATGGCGTGACGGTGCAGACCGTCTATGACCGTTCGGAACTGATCCAGCGCGCCATCGAAACCCTCAAAAGCACGCTGTTCGAAGAGTCGATCATCGTCGCGCTGGTCTGCGTGGTCTTCCTGATGCACGTGAGAAGCGCGTTGGTGGCAATCCTGATGCTGCCGGTGGGCGTGCTGATGGCCTTCATCGCCATGCGCCTGCTTGGAATGAACTCCAATCTGATGAGCCTCGGCGGCATCGCCATCGCCATTGGCGCGATGATCGACGCCGCCATCGTGATGATCGAAAACGCCCACAAGCACCTTGAGCGGCTGCCCGAGGGGCATTCAAGCGGCGACCGCCTGGAAGCCATGCTCACCGCCTGCAAGGAAGTCGGCCCGGCCCTGTTCTTCTCGCTCCTGATCATCACTGTCTCCTTCCTGCCGGTGTTCACCCTGGAAGGCCAGGAAGGCCGTCTTTTCGCGCCGCTGGCTTACACAAAAACCTTCTCGATGGCCGGAGCGGCGCTGCTGTCGGTGACGCTGGTACCGGTGCTGATGATGCTGTTCATCCGCGGCCGGATCATGCCCGAAGCCCGAAATCCGGTGAATCGCCTACTGATCCGGCTCTATCGACCCATCATCGCCAGCGTGATGCGCTGGAAAAAACTCACCATCGCGCTGGCGCTCCTCGCGATGGCCGTGTCGATCTATCCCGCCACCCGGCTCGGCTCCGAGTTCATGCCAACCCTCAACGAAGGCACCCTGCTCTACATGCCCTCCTCGCTGCCGGGCATGTCGATCACCAAGGCCGCGGAACTGATGCAGACCCAGGACAAGATCATCAAAAGCTTTCCCGAAGTCGAATCCGTCTTCGGCAAAGCCGGCCGCGCCAATACGGCAACCGATCCGGCGCCCACCGAAATGTTCGAAACCGTCATCAACCTCAAGCCGCAAACGGAATGGCGGCCCGGCATGACGACCGACACACTCATCGCAGAACTCGACAAGGCATTGCAGTTTCCGGGCGTCGCCAACGCTTGGACGATGCCGATCAAGGCCCGCACCGACATGCTGTCCACCGGCATCCGCACGCCCATCGGCATCAAGGTGTTCGGCAAGGATCTGGACGAGATGGAAAAGCTCGCCCGGCAGATCGAGAACGTCGTGAAAAAGGTGCCGGGCACCAGCAGTGCCTTTGCCGAACGCATCACCGGCGGGCTCTACCTCAACATCGAGCCCGACCGGGCCCAACTCGCCCGCTATGGCCTGGCGGTCGGCGAATTGCAGGATGTGATCGGCAGCGCCCTCGGCGGCGAAATGGTGACCACGACCGTCGAAGGCCGCGAACGCTTTGGCGTCGGCGTGCGCTATCCCCGCGAGCTGCGATCAAACCCCGAGCAGATCGGCCGCGAAGTGCTGGTTCCGACCATGAGCGGAGCGATGGTGCCCCTGGGCCAACTGGCGAAAATCGTCGTTGCGAAAGGCACTCCGGGCATCCGCACCGAAAACGCGCTGTTATCGGCCTACATCTACATCGACATCCGCGACCGGGACATCGGCGGCTACGTGACCGAGGCCAGACAGGCGGTGGCCGATCAGGTGAAATTTCCGCCCGGCTACTACGTCACCTGGAGCGGTCAATTCGAATACATGGAGCGCGCCGCCGAAAAAATGAAGATCGTCATCCCGATCACACTGATGACCATCTTCCTGCTGCTCTATCTCAACTTCCGGCGCCTCACCGAAACCCTGATCGTGATGCTGTCGGTTCCGTTCGCACTGGTCGGCGGAATATGGCTGATGTGGCTGCTCGGCTATAACCTGTCGGTAGCGGTAGCCGTCGGCTTTATCGCGCTGGCCGGCGTTGCGGCGGAAACCGGCGTGGTCATGCTCATCTACCTGGACCACGCGTGGGAGGCCGCCAAGGCTCGCTGCCGCACTGACGGACGCAGCCC
This sequence comes from uncultured Zoogloea sp., assembly GCA_937871125.1. Taxonomy (GTDB): domain Bacteria; phylum Pseudomonadota; class Gammaproteobacteria; order Burkholderiales; family Rhodocyclaceae; genus Zoogloea. The sequence continues at coordinate 4,328 of CALMXT010000339.1, forward strand.
GAACGCCGACGATCTCTACAGCGCCGTGATGGAAGGGGCAGTGGAGCGGGTACGCCCGAAAATGATGACCGTCGTCGCCATCATGGCCGGTCTTCTGCCGATAATGTGGGGAACAGGTACGGGCTCCGAAGTCATGAGCCGTATCGCAGCGCCGATGGTCGGCGGCATGATCTCGTCGACGGTACTGACTCTTGCCGTCATTCCGGCCATTTACGCACTGATAAAACGCCGGCAACTGCACGAGCCCGGCTGAAAACTGACAAGCCTGTAGGCGCCCGTCTCCTGCAACTCATGGTGTTGCAGAGGCCGCGCGAATTTCAAGCCAAAACCTCAGCGCAATCCGCAAGATGCAGGCTCCCCGCTCCGGAGAGCCTGCATCATCGCCTCAAGACGAGGCTTGATCGGCGCGATTGGCCGTCTCAATTTGGGATTTCAACAACAGCAAGCTCCACAGTTCGAGACGGGAAACGCTCGTCTCCACCGCGCCGACGCAGTAATCCATCCACCATGCTAACGGGTTCATGATCCAACTCCTCTCCACGCACAGGCGCCAAAACCTCCCGCGCAACGATTGACGTAGAAGACTTGCAAGGAAACAGCCCCAAGCAAGAAGTGACGACTTCCAGCAGGGCAAGACCCGTGGGACTGCCCCTTTGCTTCGATATGAAGAATGCACCAAACAAGATCGCAAAGCACGAGAACTATGCCGCACAAACTTGCTTCATCGAGGTAAGTTC
>CALMXT010000340.1 GCA_937871125.1 uncultured Zoogloea sp.
GCGGTGGGTCGACTTCGACCTCTACGACCTGCCTTCCGTTTAGCACCGGCTGTTCTACGTCAGGCGGATCTGGCGGCACGACCACCGCGAGTGCTGCGGTTACATTGAGCATCCTGTCGAATGGCAAGGCCACGACGATTCTGCCGTCCACGGGTTCTGTGACGGTCCAGGCTCTTGTCACGGATACAACGGGCGCGGTTGCCAAGAGCAAGCTGGTGACCTTTTCTGCCGATTCGACTCTCGCCAAGTTCGTGCCCTCTACAGGCACCGCATTGACCGATAGCAACGGGATCGCGACGGTGAGCATGAGCGCTGCCAGCTTGAGTGCCGCCGGGGCTGGAATCGTTACCGCCACGGCCACTGTCGATGGGACAACTGCGGCGAGCGGTACCGCTGCATTCCAGGTTGGGGCGGCGACAATCGAACTGGGGGCGCCGGCAATCACCAGTACATTGCCGATCTCTTCATATGGAACGACTACGATCACCATGAAGGTGAAGGTTAACGGTGTCGAACCGACTGAGCCGGTCACCGTTTATGTCTCTTCCAGTTGCGCAGCCCAAGGCAAGGCGACTCTCCCTGCAAGCGTGCAGACCGTTTCGGGTATGGCTACGGTTACATACACCGACAAGGGGTGTGGGACTTCGGACACGGTTACTTTGAGTGCTTTCGATAAATCCACCTCCACGGTCATCACGTCACTGACCCCTGCGGCAGCGAATATCCGCTTTGTGTCGGCAACCCCGGCATTGATCGCCATACGCGGTACTGCGGGACTTCCGGATGTTGCGAATGTGGTCTTCCAGGTCGTGGATGCATCCGGCAATCCCGTGGCTTCCAAAACTGTGGGGTTTTCTCTTACGAGTTGGACCGGTGGGATTACGCTTCAGGAGCAGACTCAAGCCCAGGTCAATGCTTTGGGTGGATTTGTGAATCTGCAGACGGCTGCGGACGGGACGGTTACCGTGAGCGTGAAGGCCGGTACAAACCCGGCATCCGTCTATGTGAACGCGAAGATCCTGGCGACAGCGACAACGCCTGAGTTGGTTACTCAGTCAAACAAGTTGGTCATTGCCGGCGGCCCACCGACGCAGGATCGTTTTTCGCTTTCGGTCGGTACTCACAATATCGAAGGCTGGGACTACGATGGTGTCACTACCGGTCTGAACGTCTACGCATTTGACCGCGTGGGTAATCCGGTGCCGGACGGTACAACGGTTAACTTCATTACCGAGGGTGCCGGTACGCTGTCGAAATATTGCTCGACGACTGATGCGACTTGCTCTGTTAACTTCGCCAGCGGCGAACGTCGCCCTCTCAATGAATACACGTCTGTCTGCAGCAACTATTCCGATGTGACGACTTGTTCAACGTCCGGCCGGGTTACCGTTGTGGCCTACGCGCTTGGCGAAGAGGGGTTCGACGATGCCGGGGGCGACAATATTTATACGAACGAGGTCTTCCGCGATCTTGGAGAGGTTTTCATCGACAGCAATGAAAATGGTAGGTGGGATGACGCTGTAGTCAGCGGCGGTGTCCAGCTTTCGCCGCCTGAGCAATATATTCCGCTGACGGGCTCTCTTGCTGGAACTTCAGCCTGCCCCACTCCCGGTGGTTACGCCAATGCGAAGTCCAAGCCCAATACCTGCAATGGTTCCTGGGGGCAGGCGCAGGTGCGGCGCGATACGGTCATCGTGCTTTCGGGGAGTTGGGTCAAGCACTTGTATGCGATGACTTCCAATCTGGGCGCGTTGGGCTCGGACGTTATAAATGCGTTGCCGGTGGCACTCACCGACAGCTTTGGCATGACGCGTACCGGTGGAAGCATCGATTACTCTCTCACTTGCATGGCGAGTTTTGCTGTGCGTATATCCGATATAAACAACAATCCTATGCCTGCCGGAACGACGGTTTCACTTGCGGACAACAATGTGCAATATTCGCAACTGGGAACCCCCGATCTGGTTACCGCGGTTGCGACGTCAAATGAAGCTACCATCAACGACACGACTGCGGCGGGTGGAACGATTCATACATTCACGCTCAAGGGCAGCAAGTGCGTCAGCGTACCGGCCGGCAGAATAAATCTTGTGGTTGCTACTCCGAAGGGCAACAAGACGACGATTCCGATCGATGTGAAGAACAATCTTTGAGCGTCAGAGGACTCCAGACGTCGAAGGCACGCGCTTTTGTCTGCTGCGATCGCAGCAGCAAAAGGGAAAATGCATGAATAAATGCAACAGCTGCATCGTCCTAGTCGGAATGCCTGGCTCAGGAAAAACAACGGTCGGCCGAGAGCTCGCAAAGCGCCTCGGCCGGCGTTTTGTCGACAGCGATCATGAGATAGAAGCTCGCACCGGGGTCAAAATTCCAACAATCTTCGAGATCGAAGGGGAAGATGGATTTCGCCGGCGTGAAAGCCAGACGCTCGATGCGCTGACGCTGGAGCCCGATCTGGTGCTGGCCACCGGCGGCGGCGCAGTGATCCGCCCTGAGAATCGGGCCCTTCTTGCCGAGAGGGGTGTGGTCATTTATCTGAACGTGCCACCCCATATACTGTGGGAACGCACTCGCCACGATCGCAGTCGTCCGTTGCTGCAGGTGCCCGATCCCAAAGGGCGTATTCAGGAGCTATACGTTGCTCGCGACCCTTTCTACAGGGACGTGGCGCACATCATCGTCGAGGGCGGGCGAGGAACGCCCCACGCGATGGTGAGACTGATCGAGAAAGAATTGCAGGCTCTATGCGCACTCTGAACGTCGAACTGGATGAACGCAGTTATCCGATCAGGATCGGGTCGGGGGTGCTCGCCGACTCCGGTCTCATCCTTCCTTATTTGAAGTCCAAGCGCGTTGCCGTGGTGACGAATGATGTCGTGGGCCCCCTGTATCTGGCGGATTTTGTCGCCGGCCTGCGGAAACAGGGCATCTCCGTCACCCAGATCGTGTTGCCGGACGGGGAGGCGCACAAGGATTGGCCGACCCTCAACCTGATTTTCGATGGCCTCCTTGGTGAGCACTGCGACCGCAGCACCACGCTGATCGCCCTTGGTGGCGGGGTGGTCGGTGACATGGTTGGCTTTGCAGCTGCAACTTACCAGCGTGGCGTACCTTTTATCCAGGTGCCGACAACGCTGTTGTCTCAGGTCGACTCATCGGTTGGCGGAAAGACTGCCATCAATCATCCCCTCGGCAAGAACATGATTGGTGCCTTCTACCAGCCGAAACTCGTTCTCGCAGATACGTCAGTGCTCAACACTCTGCCGGATCGCGAACTGAGAGCGGGTATGGCCGAAATCATCAAATACGGCCTGATTCGCGACCTGCCCTTCCTTGAATGGATCGAGTCCAATCTGGAACGTCTGATGGCGCGCGATCCGGCCGCATTGGCCGAAGCGGTCGAGCGTTCCTGCCGTAACAAGGCCGAGGTGGTTGCCGCTGACGAAACCGAGCAGGGTGAAAGAGCGACACTCAACCTGGGGCACACCTTCGGCCATGCGATAGAGACCGGCCTGGGCTATGGAGCGTGGCTGCATGGCGAGGCCGTCGCAGCGGGTGCGGTCATGGCCGCCGACCTGTCCCGCCGTCTGGGCTGGCTGTCGGATGCGGATGTGGCGCGTGTCCGGGAAATTCACCTCCGAGCCGGACTGCCGGTCAAAGGCGCGCCATTGGGCGCCGACCGATATCTCGAACTGATGGCTCACGACAAAAAAGTGAGCGACGGAACCCTGCGCCTTGTGCTGCTGAAGCAGATCGGCCGTGCCGTGATTACCTCAGAAGCCACCAACTCCGATATTCGCGCCAGCATCGACGCATGTTGCTGAACTCTCCCGTGCTCGCAGTGCCATGACCGAACTTGCACCGTATGCGGCAAGTGAAGCCAATTCCCGCGGTCGGCAGATCGTCGAGCCGGCGCCGTTGGCGCGGGGCGAATTTCAGCGCGATCGGGATCGCATCGTACATTGCACGGCGTTCCGGCGGCTCGAATATAAGACCCAGGTATTCGTCAATCACGAAGGCGATCTGTTCCGCACACGGCTCACCCATAGCATCGAGGTGGCGCAGATCACCCGTTCGATTGCCCGGGCCTTACGTCTCAACGAGGATCTCGCCGAAGCGGTTGCGCTCTCGCACGATCTTGGCCACACGCCCTTCGGTCACGCCGGCCAGGAGGCTCTGAATGGCTGCATGAAGGATTTTGGCGGCTTTGAGCACAACCTGCAGTCGCTGCGAATCGTCGACGTGCTTGAGGAAAGTTACGCCGAGTTCAATGGACTCAACCTTTTGCATGAAACGCGAGAAGGCATTCTCAAGCACTGTTCGCAGAAAAATGCCGAGCGGCTCGGCGAGATCGGGCGGCGTTTCATCGATGGTCGCCAGCCTTCACTCGAAGCGCAACTGGCCAACCTCGCCGACGAGATTGCCTACAATAATCACGACGTGGACGACGGTCTGCGTTCGGGCCTGATCACCCTCGAGCAACTGGAAAACGTATCGATTTTCGCCCGCAACCGGCGGATCGTGGAGCAGCGTTATCCGGGGCTTGCCGGCCGCCGCCTGATCCATGAAACCATCCGGCGCATGATCAACCTGATGGCTGTCGACCTCATCGAGCAGACAAGAAACAACATCGACGAAGCAGGCGTTGGATCCCTGGACGACGTGCGTGCGGCGCCGCGCCTCGTCGCTTATAGCGCCGAGCTGCTTCCAGAGTTGCGCGTTCTGAAGACGTTCCTTCGCGACAACCTTTATCACCACTATCAGGTGCTGCGTATGACAGACAAGGCGCGACGCATCATCCAGGATCTCTTCGCGGCTTTCATGAACGACCCGCGCCTGTTGCCGCCTCAGTATCTGCAGATGACGAAAGTCGATAAACCGCGGGCCATCGCCGACTACATTGCCGGAATGACCGATCGATACGCGATGAAAGAGCACAGGCGGCTGTATGCGGTGGGCGAAATCTACTGATCGTCCTCCCGCCATGCGGCAGCGCAAAAAAATCTTGAAGCGCGGGCGCCTGCGGCGGTATATTCGATGCTCGCCCAGTGTGTTTGAACGGTCTCCTCGTCGGGATCACGCTTAGCCGGCCGGCCAATACTGCCGGCTTTTTCACGGTTCGGACGGGGCGCTTTCCGCAGTTTGAAGGTCCGGCGCTACAGGGATGTTGCTGCCGGTGTGTGTTGTGTCGAGGAAAAACAAGATGGATCTTCCCCTGGAGCAGGGTCTTTACGACCCAGCCAACGAACATGACGCCTGTGGTGTCGGTTTCATCGCACATATAAAGGGCAACCGAACGCACGAGATCGTCCTCCAAGGTCTCGAAATTCTGAAGAATCTGGATCACCGGGGTGCTGTCGGTGCCGATCCGCTGCAGGGCGACGGCGCAGGTATCCTGATCCAGATTCCGGATACCCTGTTCCGCGAAGAAATGGCCAAGCAGGGCGTTAAGCTGCCGCCTGTCGGCGACTACGGCGTCGGTATGGTCTTTCTGCCGAAGGAGCATGCGTCCCGTCTCGCTTGCGAGGAAGAGATCGAGCGGGCTGCCCGCGCGGAAGGTCAGGTCGTACTCGGCTGGCGCGATGTGCCTACCGATCCGACCATGCCGATGTCGCCTACCGTCAAGGCCAAGGAGCCGGTGATCCGCCAGATCTTCATTGGGCGCGGTCCCGATGTGATGGTCACGGACGCTCTCGAGCGCAAGCTCTACGTGATCCGCCGCCGTGCTGCCAACGCCATTGGCAGTCTCAAGCTGAAGCACTCCAAAGAGTTCTACACCCCGTCGATGTCGGCGCGGACGATCAACTACAAGGGGCTGCTGCTCGCCGATCAAGTGGGTCAGTACTACCTCGACCTACAGGACCCGCGTTGCGTGTCGGCCTTGTCGCTGGTGCACCAGCGATTCTCGACCAACACCTTCCCGACCTGGCATCTGGCGCACCCGTTCCGCTACATCGCCCACAACGGCGAGATCAACACCGTCCGCGGCAACTACAACTGGATGCGCGCCCGTGAAAAGGGCACTCACTCCCCGTTGCTCGGCGACGACCTGCAGAAGCTGTGGCCGTTGATCTACCCGGGTCAGTCCGATTCCGCGTCTTTCGACAACGCCCTCGAACTTCTCGTCATGGGCGGCTATTCGTTGGCCCACGCGATGATGATGATGATTCCCGAAGCCTGGGAATCCCACACCTTGATGGACCCGAAGCGTCGCGCGTTCTACGAATACCACGCAGCGATGATGGAGCCGTGGGACGGCCCGGCTGCGGTGGCGTTCACCGACGGGCGTCAGATCGGTGCCACGCTCGACCGTAACGGTCTGCGTCCGGCGCGTTACCTCGTCACCGACGACGATTGCGTCGTGATGGCCTCCGAGTCCGGTGTGTTGCCGATTCCCGATGAAAAGATCGTCAAAAAATGGCGTCTGCAACCGGGCAAGATGTTCCTGATCGACATGGAACAAGGCCGCATCATCGACGACAAGGAACTCAAGGAGTCCCTTGCTGCAGCCAAGCCCTATCAGGACTGGTTGTCGCGCATCAACATCAAGCTCGACAACTGTGCCGAGCCCGCGTCGGCGACCGCTCCCGAGTGCGCCGCGTCGGTGCTGGATCGCCAGCAGGCCTTTGGCTACACCCAGGAAGACATCAAGTTCATCCTCGAGCCGATGGCCAAGAGCGGCGAGGAAGCCAACGGGTCGATGGGTAACGACAGCCCGCTGGCGGTGCTGTCGGCCAAGAACAAGCCGATCTACAACTACTTCCGGCAACTCTTCGCCCAAGTGACCAACCCGCCGATCGACCCGATCCGCGAACAACTGGTCATGTCGCTGGTGTCCTTCGTCGGCCCGCGTCCGAATCTGCTCGGCATCAACGAGATCAATCCGCCTTACCGTCTGGAAGTCACGCAGCCGGTGCTGACCTTTGCCGACATGGCCAAGCTGCGCGAGATCGCCCGTTACACCGAGAACAAGTTCCGCTCGGCCGAACTGGACATCTGCTACCCGCTTGCATGGGGCAAGGAAGGCGTCGAAGCCTGCCTCGCTTCACTGTGTGCGGAAGCCGAGAATGCTGTGCTCAATGGCTCCAACATCCTGATCGTTTCCGACCGTAAGGTCGATGCGCTCAACGTGGCCATTCCGGCGCTGCTCGCCACCTCGGCAGTCCATCAGCATCTCGTCACCAAGGGGCTGCGTACCCGCACCGGCCTGGTTGTCGAAACCGGTTCCGCGCGCGAGACCCATCACTTCGCCGTGCTCGCCGGCTTTGGCGCGGAAGCCGTGCACCCCTATCTGGCTCTCGAAACGCTGACCGAGCTCGCCAAGGGCGATGTCGAAACCGCCGACAAGTACGTCAAGCACTTCATCAAGGGCGTCGGCAAGGGCCTGATGAAGGTCATGTCCAAGATGGGCATCTC
>CALMXT010000341.1 GCA_937871125.1 uncultured Zoogloea sp.
TGGCGTCCATGCCGGCTTCGGGCACGAACATGTCCACCAGGCAGGTGGCGTAGAAATACACCGCCTCGGGTCGCGGGGGATAGCTGCGGGCGGGCTGCCCGGCGCCGGTTGTGGGGCTGCTCATGTCTCCTCCTTTGCTGCCGGCGGGCCAGGCTCGTGGGCCTTGCTTCGGTGGCAGTCGAACGTTGTCTCGACGTTGTTCTGGTTTGTCGGTAAATTGGTAAGGCCAATTGATCGGCTGGGGAAAAATTTACCCGCAGCCCGGTGCGAAGTCAATCGTCCGGATCGGTCAAGAGCTTGATTTCGTAGATATCTAGGGTAAACCTATAAAGCCGGCGGGGCGGGCTGTTGCCGCGCTGCAAATTTTGGTCGTAGTATTCTGGTAAGACCAATTCACGAGACGTCCATGAGTACCGGGAAGATTGCAGTCCAGCGCCTGTCCGACACCATTGCCCACGAGCTTGAGCGACGCATCCTCGAAGGCGCCCTCAAGCCGAGCGACCGCCTGCAGCCCGAGCGCGATCTGGCCGCCGAGTTGGGCGTGTCGCGCCCGTCCTTGCGCGAGGCGATCCAGAAACTGATTTCGAAGAGGCTGCTGACCAGCCGCCAGGGCGGCGGCACCTGGGTGACCGACCGTCTCGACGCCGGCTTTACCGATCCCTGGGGCGAGATGCTGCGCCAGCATCCGAACCTGCAGACCGATCTGCTCGAATTCCGCCGGGTGCTCGAATCCGAGGCCGCCGCAATGGCCGCCCGCCGCGCCACCGACGCCGATCTGGAGCGGATCGGCGAGGCTTACGCGCGGGTCGAGGCCTTGTTTGCCGAAGGGCCGTCGGCCACGGTTTTCGAGGAGCAGGTGAAGGCCGATCTGGCTTTTCACCAGACCATCGCCGAGGCTGCCCACAATGTGATGTTCGGCCATCTCACCGCGAGCCTTTTCCGGGTCACCCACGACAACATCGACCTCAATCTGCGCCACCTGCGCCGGCTGGACGGCGATTGGCTGGAACTGCGCGACCAGCACGCCGCGATCTGGGACGCCGTGAAGCGCCGCGATCCGGCGGCCGCCCAGGCGGCAGTGCGGCGCCATATCGCCTTTGTGGAAGAGAGCATGCTCGCGCGGGCCCAGCACGAAGAACGCGAATCCCGGGCGCAGCGGGCGCTCAAGCCGGGCAAGGCGGTGCCGCAGTCGGCGGGGTAGGCGGCTTTTGGGGCTGCGCTCCATGGGAACGGCGACTTTTCGCTTCTACGCCGGCCTGAACGATTTTTTGCCGCCGGCGCGCCGCCAGCGGGCTTTCGAGGCGGTCTGCGCGCCGGATGCCAGCGTCAAGCACATGATCGAGGTGCTGGGCGTGCCGCACACCGAGGTGGCGTTGATCGTGGTCGACGGCGAGCCGACCGGCTTCGCCCACCGTTTGCAGGACGGCGACCGGGTGGCGGTCTATCCCCGGTTCGCGGTGCTGGATACGGCGGGGCTGCCGCTTTTGCGCGACGCGCCGCCGCTGCCGCTGCGCTTTGTCGCCGACGCCCATCTCGGCGCACTTGCCCGCCTGCTGCGCATGGCCGGCTTCGACACGCTCTACCGCAACGATTACGCCGATCGCGAGGTGGTGGAACTCGCCGTCCGTGACGGTCGCGCGGTGCTGAGCCGCGACCGCGATCTGCTCATGCGACGCGGTGTGGTTCATGGCGGCTACCTGCGTGCCGTGGAGCCGCACGCGCAATTCCGCGAAGTGGTCGGACGTTTCGGGTTGGCGTCGCAGTTCCGGCCGTTTACGCGCTGCATGGTGTGCAATGCGCCGCTACGCGCGGTCGCCCGCGAGGACGTCGTCGATCGCCTGCCGCCGTCGGTACAGGCCAAGCCTCTGCGTTTGACCGCCTGCGACGCCTGCGGGCGCGTGTATTGGGAAGGTTCTCACTGGCAGCGCATGCGCGCCATGCTGGCAAAAACGGCGGGCGGAACGCAGTAGAATCCGCAGCCTGCAAGGGCGCGTCGCGTGTCCGCTCCGAATCTACCCGGCATTCATCATGAACACCCTCGAAAGCCTTCGCGCGGGCAAGCTGGCCGGCGCACGGCATCTCAAACTGGCCTGCGGCCTCGAAACCTTTCCGCGCGAGATCTTCGATCTGGCCGATACGCTGGAGGTGCTCGATCTGAGCGGAAACGCGCTCTCGTCGCTGCCCGACGATCTGCCGCGGCTGACCCGTCTGCGGGTGCTGTTCTGCTCGGGCAATCCCTTCGAGGTGCTGCCCGAGGTGTTGGGCGCCTGCCCGGCGCTGGAAATGATCGGCTTCAAAGGCTGCCGCATCCACACCGTGCCGGCCGCCGCTTTGCCGCCGACCCTGCGCTGGCTGATCCTCACCGACAACCGGATCGAAGCGCTCCCGGCCACCATCGGCCGCTGCGCCGGCCTGCAAAAGCTGGCATTGGCGGGCAACCGTCTGCACAGCCTGCCGCCGGAAATGGCCGCCTGCACCCGCCTGGAGTTGCTGCGCATCGCCGCCAACCGGATGACCGGGTTGCCCGACTGGCTGCTGCGCCTGCCGCGTCTGTCGTGGCTGGCCTACGCCGGCAACGCTTTTTGCGAAGAGGTGGACGAGGCCTGGCAGCAGGACGCCCGGACCCATCCGGTGGCGTGGGAGGCGCTGACCCTGTCTCGCGTGCTCGGCGAGGGTGCGTCGGGCGTGATCCACCGGGCGGAATGGTCTGAAGGCGAGACTCGCCGGGATGTGGCGGTGAAGCTGTTCAAAGGCGAAGTCACCAGCGACGGCCTGCCGCTCAACGAGATGGCCGCTTGCGTCGGTGCTGGGCCGCACGCCAGTCTGATTCCGGTGCTGGGCCGGCTGGAGGCCCATCCGGACGGGACCGACGGACTGGTGATGGCCTTGATCGACCCCGGTTTCCGCCCGCTGGCCGGCCCGCCCAGCCTCGCAACCTGCACCCGCGACGTCTATCCGGAAGATGCGCGCTTCACTGCGGACGTTGCCCTCCGCGTCGCCCGCGTCATTGCGTCGGCCGCTGCGCATCTGCACGCCCGCGGCATTCTCCACGGCGACCTGTACGCCCACAACATCCTGCACTGTGGCGAAGGCCGCGCGCTGCTGGGCGATTTCGGCGCGGCGTCTTTCTTCTCGCCGGACGACGAAGGCACGGCCGATGCGCTGCAGCGCATCGAGGTGCGGGCCTTCGGGTGTCTGCTGGAAGAACTGGTCGAGCGCTGCGTGGCCGGGCCCGACGACGAAGTCCGCGGGGCGCTGATGGCGCTGCGGGATGCCTGTCTGCAGCCCGAGCAGGCCGCCCGGCCGTCGTTCGCCGACCTGGAGCAGGCGCTCGACCGCTGCGGCGCCCGGTTGGTCGGCGCCGGCTGAGCTTGGAGTTCGGAAGGCCTACTTGCCGGCCGCCGGCTGTTCGGCCTGGACGGCCGGTTGGGCGATTTGTCCGTTGGCCGCGTGGCTGGCGAGGGTCTGACGGTAGAAGTGGGCGAGGCGTTCGGCGGTGGCGTCGTCCGACCAGTGGGCGGCGGCCTGCAAGGTCTGTGCGGCCAGCGCTTGGCAGGCGGCCGGGTCGGCGAGCAGCGTGCCGACGATTTCGCCGAAGGCGCGCGGATCGTCCGGCGGTGCGATGCAGCCGGGGGTGTCGGCAAGGATGTCGGCGGTGCCCATCGCCGATAACGCGACCACCGGCGTGCCGGCGGCGAGGGCTTCGAGCAGGACCAGCCCCTGGGTTTCGGTGCGCGAGGCAAAGACGAACAGGTTGGCGGCGGCGTAGCAGTCCGGCAGGGCGCGCTGGCGGTCGAGGTAGCCCAGGAAGCGCACGCTGTCGGCGATGCCGAGACGATCGGCCTGCCGGCGCAGATCGTCCATTGCCGGCCCCTCGCCGGTGATCAGCAGCAGGGCGTCGGGGCAGTGTGCAAGGGCGTGGCCGAAGGCGTCGAGGAGGAAGCCGATGTTCTTTTCATGGGCGACCCGCCCGACAAACAGGGCCAGCGGCCGCTCCGGCGCGATGCCGTGCGAGGCGCGGAAGGCGGCGCCGTCGCCGCCGGCGAAGCGCGCCAGCGGAATGCCGGTGGGCAGGATCGCCATCGGCGTGCGCACGCCGTAGCTGGCGAGGCGTTGCGCCATCGCCGACGAGGGCACGACGACGGCGTCGACGGAATTGCACTGGCGCCGCGAGAAACGTCGGGCCAGCCCGCGCAGCCAGGTGGCAGGCAGGAAGGGGACGTAGTGCTGCAGGTATTCCTCGAACAGGGTGTGGTAGGTGACGAGGGCCGGCAGGTTGTGGTGGCGGGCGGCGGCAAGGCCGGCGTAATGGGCGACGAAGGGCGTCTGGATGTGGATCAGGTCGCAGCCGGCGGCGGCCGCGCGGACGGCCCGGTGCATGCCGCGCCAGGACAGCAGCCGGTCTTCGGGGTCGTTGGGCAGGCGGCGGCCGGGCACCCGCACGACGCCGGGCTCGTCGGCTTCGTCGGCGTAGCGCGGCACCGCCAGACGAACGTCGACATCCTGCCGGGCGAGGGCGCGACGGAAGGTTTCCATCGAGGTCGATACGCCGTTGATGCGCGGAAAATACACATCCGAAACCATCAGGACACGAATCATCGGCTTGCTTTCATGACGATGTCGGCGACCGGCGCGGGGCATTCCGGCAGCGTCGGGCGGGCCGCGGCGTCGCTCAGGGCCAGCGGCGCCGGTTGTGCGCTGCCGCGCCATACGACCAGTTCCAGGCGCCCGTCGAAATGCTCGACGATGGCGGTGCAGGAGTCGACCCAGTCGCCGCAGTTGACGTACAGGAGGCCGTCGATCTCCTTGATCGCGGCCCAGTGGATGTGACCGCAGACCACGCCGTCCAGGCCGCGCTCGCGGGCGTGACGGACGGCGGAATCCTCGAAATCGAAAATGAAGTTGAGCGCCGTCTTGACCTTGCGCTTGGCGTAGCCGGCCAGCGACCAGTAGCCGGAGCGGCCCAGCTTGCGACGCACCCACGAGAGCCACAGGTTGAGGCGCACCAGCTGGGTGTAGGCCATGTCGCCGAGCACCGCCACCCAGCGGTGATGGCGGGTCACCTGATCGAAGATGTCGCCGTGGATGAGCAGCAGGCGGCGGCCGTCGGCGGTGGTGTGGATCGCTTCTTCGTGCACCTCGATGCCGCCGAAGGACACGCCGGGATAGTCGCGCAGCACCTCGTCGTGATTGCCCGGGATGAAGACGATCCGTTCGCCGTGGCGGGCCCGGCGCAGCAGCTTCTGAACCACGGTGTTGTGCGCGGGCAGCCAGCAGATTCCGCGGTGCATGGCCCAGAAGTCGACGATGTCGCCGATCAGGTAAGTCTGCTCGGCGGGGTGCTCGCGCAGGAATTCGATCAGATGCTCGGCTTGGCAGGCGCGCGTGCCAAGATGGATATCGGAGAGAAAGAGTGTGCGGACGGCAGGCATGCCGGCACCCTATCGGGCCAATATGAACGCCCGGTTATCGTCGTGTGATGGAACGATGTCAGCGCCGGCTGGCAGGCGCGGGCGGCTGTGCCATGATGGCGCCGTTGCGGCACGGAAATGGAAGTACGCCATGTTGGCCTGGATTCGGCTACGACTTCGACCCTTCAAACCCAGGGTTCCGCCCGAGATCGCGCGGGCCCGCATGCTCGTCGAGGCCGTCGACCGCGGCGGCATTCCGCTCAACCCGGCCCGGGTGAATGCGATTGCGCGGGATCTCGGGCTTGAGGTTTCGCGCAAGGCGCCGGTCGAACAGACGATCGAGCGCATTCGCGCCTGTTTGCAGCGCGGAGCGGCGTAACGGGGGGCGCGGCGCGGGATCGGCCGGGCGCTGTGGTAGCCTTGCCCGCTTTTTTCGAAGGGACGAGGTGCGCCCATGTCCGTGGCCGATTTTCGACGATTCGTCGCCTGTGTCCTGATCTGGGGAACCACCTGGCTGGCCATCACTTTCCAGCTCGGCAGCGTGGCGCCGGAGGCCAGCGTGGCGTGGCGTTTCGCGCTGGCGGCGCTGATCTCGGCGGGCATTTGCCGCTGGCAGGGGCTGGGGCTGAGGTTTCCGGCAGCGGTTCATGGGCATCTGCTCGGTTTCGGCGTGTCGATGTTCGGGGTGGGCTATCTGTTCGTCTATTACGCCGAAAGCCATGTGGCGTCCGGCCTCGTGGCGGTGGGCTACAGCGTCTTGCCGCTGACCAACATGATCGGCACCCGGCTGGCCTTCGGCCTGCCACTCAATCGTCGGGCGGGCGTCGGTGGGCTGATCGGACTTTTCGGCGTGGCCTGCGTGTTCTGGCCGGAGCTGGCCAGCATCGACGCCAGCCGGGATGTGGTGCTCGGGATTGCGCTGACCGCCGGCGGGGTGGCGGCCAGTTCGGTTGGCAATGTGTTTTCGGCACGGCTGGCCATGGATGGCGTGCAGGTCTGGCAGAAAATGGCCTGGGGCATGGGCTACGGCGCGCTGTGCTGTCTCGTGGCGATGGTGCTTGGCGGGCGGGCGCCGGGGTTCGAATGGACGGCGGGCTATGTGTTGTCGTGGCTCTATCTGGCGGTGTTCGGCTCGGTCTTCGCGTTCTTCTTCTATCTCAAGCTGCTGGACAGCATCGGTGGCGGCCGCGCCGGTTACGTGGGGGTCATGACGCCGGTGCTGGCGCTGCTGCTGTCGAGCCTTTTCGAACGCTTCGCGTGGTCGCCGCTCAGCTTGCTGGGGCTCGCGGCGGCCATGGCCGGCAACTTCTTCATCCTGCGGCCGGCAAGGGCTGCCCGCGGCGCCTGACACTGTCGTCTTCGGCTGGCGCATCCGTCTTCAGGAAAAATCATGCAGAAACCCATGCCTCTTTTTCAGCTTCACACGGACATCGACGAGCGCGTCCGGCTGATCCGCGAGGATCGCCCTGACTGGCTTTGCGGCAAGGGGTGCGACAGTTGCTGCCGACGGCTCGCCGAAGTGCCGCGGCTCACGGCGGCGGAGTGGGAATGGCTGCGCGAGGGCTTGGCCGGCCTTGCGCCTGAGCGGCTCGCCGAAATCGGCCGTCGGATGACTGCGCTTGCCGGCGATCCGACGCGCCCCGTCGTGTGCCCGCTGCTGGACCGGGATACCGGCGCCTGTCCGGTGTATGCACACCGCCCGGTGGCCTGCCGTACCTACGGCTTTTACGTGGAGCGCGATCTGGGGCTCTATTGCGGCGATATCGAGGCGCAGGTGGCGCGAGGCGCATTGGCCGACGTGGTGTGGGGCAATCACGATGCCATCGACCGCCGGCTCGCCGGTCTGGGGGAAACCCGGATGCTGACCGAATGGTTCGAGTCCTGGACGGGCGCCAAGCATCCAGCCCCGTGAAGGGTTCTGCGCGCTCACGCCTTTGGTGCGTGGATGCGTGGTCTTATGCCGCTCCATGCACCGCGGCGGTGCCTGCTCTATCGGAAATGGTGTCCGTCCATCGGGTGTTCAAACCCGTCGCCGTTGTGGGCGTAAGAAGACAAACCAAGCGTCGAAAGCCTCGCAGAGCGGCTTTCGCGGGTGGTTTCGGCGATCCAGTCCAGCATCCGGCGGAGGATGTCGCCCAAGTGGATCCGGCTGTGCAAGGCGTTCATGACGTTCTCTCCTGTTGGTGATGTTTAACCAATAGCAACCGCTGTGCCAGTATTACGGTAATACTGAATCAGAGTTGAGGGCAAGCACGGATAAATGGATCGACGCCAGGTGTGGCGACGGGGCGGCGCCGGCTTTCCTGTCGCATTGGCCGATTCCAGTCGGGAGGCCTTGTCCAGCCTGCCATTAACGTTGGCAGGAGTCGTCGACGCGGCCGGCGTTTCACGACAAGGGCATCGATCCGAACGATTGGCGGCAAGGCCGGAAATCGTCGACGTCGTGCTGCCGCCAGAGGGCGCGTCGGACTGCGGAAGACAAACCGGTCCGGTTGCTGCAGCAAAGTTGATGTCTGCTTGGGAAGAAAGCTGTCTGTTCCCGAACGGGCTTCCCGCGGCATACCGGGGCGACGCCCGGCCTGTTGTGAATTTCACTCTGCGCTGATCGGGCGCGTGGACGTGGGCCCGCGTCCTTCTTCCGGCATCGACGGCGCTGCCGATGCTCGAAAAGCACGGCGGTTTCACTGGCCTTGGGGTGTCTTCGCATCGAACTGCGTGCCGGGCGCCCCGCGTTTGAGGGGGGCTTCCGTGGCGATCGGGTGAGCGCCGGATGCGTGCGGCACGCTGGCGTCCGGACGGTGGGCAGCGATGCGGAAGTCCGACTTGCCGTTTTTCGGCACGATCCCTGAGAGGCGTGGGCCGAGCCGTCCATGAGGCAGTCCGAGTCCAGGCACTCGGCCCCAAACGCAAAAAGGCCAACCCT
>CALMXT010000342.1 GCA_937871125.1 uncultured Zoogloea sp.
TTCTGCTGCAGGTCGGCCACGCCGTGGTGGTAGTCGATGATGGTTTCGTCGGTCGGGTTGTAGTACAGCGCATTGACGGTG
This sequence comes from uncultured Zoogloea sp., assembly GCA_937871125.1. Classification (GTDB taxonomy): domain Bacteria; phylum Pseudomonadota; class Gammaproteobacteria; order Burkholderiales; family Rhodocyclaceae; genus Zoogloea. The sequence goes on from CALMXT010000342.1 coordinate 82, forward strand.
AAGTCGCGGCGGGTGGCGTCTTCGGCCATGGAGCCGAAAACGTTGTCGCGCAGCACGCGGCCATGCTCGTCGGTTTCGGTGGATTCGGCGTCTTGCATGGCGCGGAAGGTGGAGACTTCGATGGTCTCCTGGCCGCTCATCACGTGCACGATCTTGAAGCGCCGACCGATGATCCGCGAACGGCGGAACAGCGCGCGGACCTCTTCCGGGGTGGCGCTGGTGGCCACGTCGAAATCCTTGGGGGTCTGGCCGACGATGATGTCGCGCACCGCTCCGCCGACCACGTAGGCCTTATGGCCGGCTTCCTGCAGCACGGCGCAGACCTTGTTGGCCGCAGGGGAGATGTGCTCGCGGCGGACTCCGTGACGGCTCACGGGGATCACGGCGGGTTCGGGAAGGGTGTTGGCGGGTGCGGCGCGGCGGAAAACGCGGCGCAGCAGTTTGCGGATCATTGGTGGGGCTTGGCGTGTTTTGGTCAAGTCGCGCATGATAACCCATCGAACGGCCGGGTTCTGTCCGGCGCGGGCCTTCAGGGCGGTCCGAAATGCGGTCGGGCCGCGATTTCGAACCGATTTTCGATCCGATACGGGGGATTTTCCGATGCTGCGCTTTTCTGCCAACCTCTCTTTCCTCTTCCTCGACCGGCCTTTCCTCGATCGCTTTGCCGCAGCTGCGGCGGCGGGTTTCAAGGGCGTCGAGTTCCATTTTCCGTATGCGTTCCCTGTCGACGAAGTGGCCGATGCGGTCCGGCGGGCCGCGGTGGAAGTCGTGCTGTTCAATATCACCGGCGGCGATTGGGCCGCCGGCGAGCGGGGCATTGCCTGTTTGCCGGAGCGGCTTGCGGAGTTCCGCGACGGCGTTGCCGATGCCCTGCGCTATGCCGAGGCGCTGGGCTGCCCGCGGGTGAATTGCATCGCGGGCCGGCGTCCCGAGGGCGGCGACGAGGCGCTGCTGCGTTCCACCTTGATCGACAATCTGCGCTTTGCCGCCGACGTTTTCGCGCCGACCGAGCGCCAGGTGCTGATGGAGCCGCTCAACAGCCGCGACACGCCGGGGTTTTTTGTCGATCGCACGGCCACCGCGCTGGCCCTGCTCGACGAAGCGGATCGGCCCAACCTTGCGTTGCAGTACGACATCTATCATGCCCAGGTGATGGAGGGCGATCTGGCTCGCACCCTGCAGACGCAGCTCGCACGTATCGGTCACATCCAACTTGCCGACAATCCGGGGCGCCATCAGCCGGGCACTGGCGAGATCAATTTTCCGTTCCTGTTCAGGCATTTGCGCACAATTGGCTACGCCGGATGGATCGGCTGCGAATATGTGCCGTCCGGGCCGACCGAGGATTCCTTCGAATGGATGGCCACTTGAGCGGCGGCGGGGCGGTCGTGGACGGAATCCATCTGCCGCCGCCCGATCTGGCGGATTGCTTGCGCAGCGCGTTGGTGACGGGTCTGCCGGGCGGGGCTTATGTGTTGCCGGCGGCGCTGCATCCGCTTTTGCTGGTGATTCTGGAGGGAGGCATCGCGGTTCGGCGGGACGGTGTGACGTATCCGCTGCCGCCGCTTTCGGTCTGCGGCGGGACGCGCGGGGCGCGCGAGGCGACGGCGGAGCCTGGCACCCGGATTCTCACCGTGTCCCTGTTGCCGGGCGGGGTCCGGGCACTCTTCGGCGTGCCGGGGCGGGGGTTGATGGAAGAGGCTGTCGATCCGGCGCTGTTGCTGGATGGGGCCGGCCGGGGAGCGCTGGCACGCTTTGACGACGCGCGGCGTCCGGCGGGGTGCGCGGTGAGCGGTGTGTGGGAACTGCTGCGCGAGATCCGGCGGGGTTCCGATTCTCCGCCCGCGCTGTGCGTGCCGCCGACACTTCTGGATTTGCCGGCCGATGCGCTGGCGGCGCGCTTCGGCGTCGGTCTGCGGCAGTTCGAGCGGCGTTTTCTGGAAAGCTACGGCCAAGCGCTTCGCAGCTATCGTCGGCAGCTGCGCTGCAGCCGGCTGCTCGCCTCGCTGGCCGGCAGCGATCCGGCGGAGGGCTGGGCCGCGCTTGCCGTGCGGGAGGGTTACGCCGACCAGGCGCACCTGTGCCGGGACGTGCGTCGTTTCACCGGCTACGCGCCGCGCGAACTGCAGGCCGGCATCGCCCGCGACGATCCCGCGTTCTGGCCCTACCGCGTCGATCCGAAGATCTTGGCGCGGCATTTCGGCCCCACCGGTTTCTAAGCGGGGTGGTGGCGGGGATGTCGTCTGGGTGCAAGACCGGGCACGGCCAGCCGGTGCAAGCTGGCGCTTTCGATCACACGCGAAAGTCATCCAGCGATGAAAAAATCGATTCCGTCGTCCTCGTTACTCATCCAGACCCTGCCGGTCGGCGCTTGGCAGCATAGTTTCCGGCAGCCGCTTCCTGCCGGCCAGCATTCCATCGACCGCGTCGTCGAGGCCTTTTTCGCGGTGTCGCCACCGTGGCTGAAGGCGCTTGTGGCGCTGCGCGACAGCCTTGTGCGGCCCTTCGCGCTGCGACCGATGGGCGGAACGCCATCAGGCGTGTTCCGCCCGCTTGCCCGCTCGCGGCGGGAAGTCGTGCTCGGTACGGACGATCGTCATCTGGATTTCCGGACGTCCCTGCTGATTCTTGCGGAAGCGGACGGCAGCTGTCTGGTTCTGTCGACCTGGGTGCGTCCCCACAATGGGCTCGGGCGCGGGTATCTGGCTTTGGTGGGGCCGCTTCATCGGCTGATCGTTCCCGCGATGGCCCGAGCCATCGTTCGGCGGCTGGCGGCGGGAGCGCGCGATGCCTGATCTCCGCCCCGACACCCTGACTGCGTGTGCTGCCGCCCGCGAGCTCCGTGGCGGGAGCTTGTCGGCCGAAGCCCTGCTGGACGCCTGTCTGGCACGGATTGCCCGTTTCAATCCGACGCTCAATGCCCTGGTGACCGTCGATGCGGCAGGCGCGCGGGAGGCCGCAAAGGCCGCCGACCGGCAGCTCGCCGCGGGTGGACCCGTGCCGCCGCTGCTCGGGGTGCCGGTGTCGATCAAGGATGCCTTCGCCACCCGCGGGCTGCGTACCACGGCGAGTTTTCGACCGCTTGCCGACTACCTGCCGGACGCCGACGCAACGGTGGTGGCCCGACTGCGTGCAGCGGGCGCGGTCATCGTCGGCAAGAGCAACCTGCCGGAGTTGGCCGCTGCGCCCCATTGCTGGAGTCCGCTGTTCGGGCCGACGCTCAATCCGTGGAATCCCGCGCTGACACCCGGCGGCAGTTCGGGCGGCGCCGCGGTGGCCGTCGCGGCGGGCTTCTCGCTACTGGAAGCGGGTAGCGATCTGGCCGGCTCGATCCGCATTCCGGCTGCGTACTGCGGCGTGGCCGGCTTCAAGGCGACCGAGAATCGGATTCCCCGCACCGGCCACATTCCCCACCTGCCACGCCATCTGGGCGGTGCGCGCAGCGTCAGGCACATGCTGTCCTTTGGGGTGCTGGCCCGCTCGGTGGCCGATCTGCATCTGGGCTACGGCCTGATCGCCGGGCCGGACGGCATCGATACCGAGGTGCCGCCCTTGGCCCCGTCGCCGGCTTTGCCGATACCCGCCGGACAAGCCCTGCGCCTCGCCCTATGGGACGACTTCGGCCTGCCCTTGTGCGAACGCACGTGCGCCGGCTTGGAGGGCATGACCAAACGGCTGGAGGCGGCCGGCCATCGGGTGGAGCGGGGCGCACCGCCGGGGCTCGATCCGGAACAGCTGCGGGAACTCTTCGGGCTGATTGGCGGCGCCGAGATCGGCTTGGGCATGCCGCGCTGGCAGCGGGCCTTCTTCCTCGGCATCCGCCCTCTGCTGCCGCCATCGGAGCGTCTGGTCAGGGCGATTGCCCGTGGCTTGCGTTGCGATATGCGGGCCTACAACCGGGCGCTCAACGCGCGGGACGACGCAATCGGTCGGCTTGAGGCCTTTTTGTCCCGCTTCGACGCGCTGCTGTGTCCGGTTGCCACCACGGTGGCCTATCCGGGTGGGCCGATGAGTTCCTTCACGCGTCCGCCGGCGCTGTCCGTGGCCGGGCGCCGCGTGCCCTACATGGAAGCGACCATCGGCCTGACGACGCCGTTTTCACTGTGCGGGAATCCCGTTGCGGCCTTGCCGACGGGCATCGAGGCCGGTTTGCCGGTGGGCGTTCAGATCGTCGGCCGGCGCTGGCAAGAGGATGCCCTGCTGGCTGTCGCTGCCCATCTCGAGCCCGTGCTCGGGGGCTTTGTCGCGCCGCCGCTTTCCGGATGAGTCCGGCTTGGGTGCATCGCGCTTCGCGAGGCGAGGTCGCCTGAGGGGCGATGGCCGGTTCGCGGGCCGAGCACAATTCATCGGGCGGCCGGGCGATGGCGGCGGTGCGTTTGTTTTGGGAGCGAGCGAGGGTCTCGGCTGCTTGCGCTACTCCAGCCCGATGGCCTGGCGGAGTTCGCTGGCGTCCTTGGCATATTTGACGTTGGCGAGTTTGTTGTCCTGGAGCCGCAACACCGTCGCCATGCCGGCCTGACGCGGCAGATCGGCCAGTTGCGCCGCTTCGCGCCCCAGCCCGATCGGGAAGGGCCGCTCGCGTAGTTTTGGGAGCGCAAACAGGCGGGTGATCACGGTGGGCATGGCGCTGATGTCGGCCAGATAGACCGCCTTCAGGCGGCTCAGCGTATCGGCCGGCAAGGGGCTCAGGGTTTCCTGGACGATGCTGTTTCCGGCCTTGTCGGCGGAAAACACCACGATCTTCGTACCCGCGTCGACCGATACGGGCTTGCCGTGCTGATCTTCGAGCGTCAGCGGAGGAAGCGACGCACCGGGTCCGATGGGGGTGGCGTTGGCCGCGAGGGGCGCGGCAAAAGCCAGAATCGCCATGAGCACGCCTGAGCGCAGATTTTCAGCCAGCTTCATTCTTGATTCTCTTTGGTAAATGGGGTGGCTGAGGCTCGCGAGCGGACTGGCCTCAGAATATCTGCGAGAAAACGTTGGGGTAGAGTATCCAGTAGCCTGCCGCGCCGCACAATGCGGTGAGTCCGCAGAGAAGATAGTCGACGGCGTCATGCCGATCGATAGGGTGACGCGTTGGGGCGCTCCGGCCGATTGCGGTGTTCATTTTGCGGCCAGCTTGTCGGCGTGCTTGTTGCGGATTTCGTCGAGCAGCGCCTGGACATCCTTGTGGCGACCGGCGTCGGCGTCTTCACGGCCGGGGCGGGGCGGAGCGGCGAGGGCTTGCTGGAGGTGTTCGACGGCGGCGGCGTAGTCGCCTTTGTCGGCCAGATAGTCGGCGTAGAAGTAGTGGGTGTCGATGCCTTTGGGATTCATCCGGAGCGCCGTTTCCAGGTATTTCCTTGCCTGGGCCTTGTCGCCGAAGCCGACGGGCCAGCCGGGCACCTTGGCGTAGAGGCTGCCGAGGCTGGTGTAGACCGAGCCGTTGAGGGTTTGGGCGTCGATTTTTTCGGCGGCGAGGAGGAGATCGCGCGCCTGCTTGGCGGAGGAAAGCGCACTCAGGCCGCCGTTGGCCTTGGCGTAGCTGGCGAGGGTGATGGCCTGCCACACCATTGGCTGGGGCTTGCCGGGTTCGGCGGCGACCAGTCGGCCGGCTTGGTCGGCGAGATCCTTGAAAGCCTTTTCCTGTTCCTTGGCGGGGGTGTGGTAGTTGATTTTGGCCCAGCGGTGGGCGATGTCGCCCACGGCGGGTTCCATGTTGCCGTCGTCGGCGTGGCCGACGGTGGCGATGAGGGCGAAAAGCAGGGCGGCGAGGGGTTTTTTCA
>CALMXT010000343.1 GCA_937871125.1 uncultured Zoogloea sp.
GTCGTCGGCAGTTCCCTCGGTGGCTACTACGCCACCTGGCTGGCCGAAAAGCACGACCTCAAAGCGGTCCTGGTGAACCCCGCCGTGCTCGCGCCGCTGTCGCTCTCGACCTACATCGGCACCCAAACCCACATGTACACCGGCGAGCCCTTCGACTTCACCGCTGCGCATATCGACGAAATCCGCGCCATCGAAGCCCCCGCCATCACCCGCCCGGAGCGCTATTGGCTGATGGTCGAAACCGGCGACGAGGTGCTCGATTATCGCCACGCCGTCGAACGCTACGCCGGCGCCCGCCAAACCGTGCTCGCCGGCGGCGACCACAGCTTCACCCAGTGGGACAATTACCTCGACCCGATCCTGCAATTCGCCGGACTTTTGCCATGACCACACCCGCCGGCTTCGACGCCCGCCGCTTCAAAGCCCTCGAACGCAGCGGCTTCAACCGCATCGCCGCCCGTTACGCCGACGGCGCACCGCTACGCGCCAGCCTGCAGGCCGCCCTCCTGGATGCCGCCGTGCTGCAATCCGGCGAGCGCGTCATCGACCTCGCCGCCGGCCCTGGCCTGCTGGCCCGCGACGCCGCCCGCCGGGTGCTGCCGGACGGCTGGGTACTTGCCAGCGACATCGCCGAAGCCATGCTTGCCGAAGGTTGCCGCCGCGCGGCCGCCGAAAACCTGCCCGATCTCCTCGCCGCCGCCTGCGACGCCGAACATCTGGCCTTCGCCGACGGCCGTTTCGACGTGGCCCTGATCGGCCTCGGACTGTTCATCTTCCCCCAGCCCGAAAAAGCCCTCGCCGAACTCCACCGCGTGCTCAGACCCGGCGGTCGGATCGCCCTGTCGGTGTGGGGGCCCCGCGACGAGGTGCCGCTGATCGCCCACGCCCAGGATTGCATCGCGCGCCTGTTGCCAGCCCCCAAAGTGCCGCGCCCATCGGTGTTCCGGCTCGGCGAAGCCGATCGACTCGCGACGATGCTGGAAGACGCCGGCTTTGCGGACGTCCGCATCGCCCCCCACCGCTTCACCTGCCGTTTCGACGGCGCCGACGCCTACTGGCAGGCCTTCCTCGATCTGGCCGGCGGCGCGGCCGAATCCCTGTCGCGCCTGCCGGACGCCGTGCAGGCAAAGCTGCGCGCCGAAGTCGCCAACGAACTTGGGGCACATGCGGACGGCACCGGCTACGCCGTCGAAAGCACCGTGCTGATCGCCAGCGCCCGGCGTTAGGCCGAGTCCCCGCTCGCGCCCTTCACGACACCGAAACGCGCCAAAGTACGCACCCGCGCCTGGGCATGATCGACGACCGGCGCGGGATAATCGCTCCCGATCACGCAGCCGGCCAGCTTCTGATCGATGGGCGGCAGGGTCCACGGGGCGTGGATGAATGCATTCGGCACCTTTGTCAGCTCGGGCAGATAGCGGCGAATGAAGGCGCCAGCGGGATCGAATTTTTCCGACTGGGCCACCGGATTGAAAATACGGAAATACGGCTGGGCGTCGCAACCGGTGGACGCCGCCCATTGCCAGCCGCCGTTGTTCGCGGCAAGGTCGAAATCGTTGAGCCGGTCGGCGAAATACTTTTCGCCCCATCGCCAGTCGATGCCCAGATCCTTGGTCAAAAAAGATGCAACGATCATCCTCAGCCGGTTGTGCATGAAACCGCTGCGATTGAGCTGACGCATCGCCGCATCGACGATGGGATAGCCGGTGCGCGCTTCGCACCACGCGGCAAAGCGCTCCGGCGCGTCGTCCCACTGCACCCGGTCGTATTCCGGCCGGAAGCACGCGCCGACCACCCGCGGGTGATGCCACAAAATCTGAAAATAGAAATCCCGCCACACCAGTTCCGACAGCCAGGTTTCCGCGCCTTCGCCGCCGATGGCGTGCGCCGAGCGCGCCAGCTCGCGGATCGATACCGTTCCGAAGCGCAGATGCACCGACAGATAGGAAACCCCCTTCACTGCCGGAAAGTCCCGTTTGGCCTTGTAAGCCGCGATGCGCCGCAAAAAATCGTCGAACAGCTTGCGCCCTCCGCTCATCCCGGGAGCAATGCCCAGTTCGGCGAGATCGGTCCGCTCGAACCCGATTTCGCCGAGTGTCGGAAGAGCCTCCCGGTCCGGCGGCGGCGCCAGATGGGCGGCGTATCTTTCAACCGGATAGGCTTTCAGGTGGAAGTCCGTCAGCGTCTTCAGCCACGCCCGTTTGTAAGGCGTGAACACCGAGAACGGCGAGTTGCCCTGGGTCAGCACTTCGCTCTTCTCGAAAATCACCTGATCCTTGAAGGTCTCGAAGCCGATACCAAGCACGCGCAGCCGCTCGGCCACCTCGTCGTCGCGGGCGATGGCCATCGGCTCGTAATCGCGGTTGGTGTATACGGCGCTCACCGCGAGGGCGGCGGCCAGCGTCGGAATCACGTCGCGGGCATCGCCGCGACGCACGATCAGCCCGCCGCCACGGGCGCGCAGCGCGGTGTCCAGTTCGACCACGCTGGCATGGATGAACTCCACCCGACGATCGGCGCGATCCGGCAGCGCATCGAGAATCGCGCTATCGAAGACAAAGACACAGAAAACCCGTCGGTGATTCTTCAGGGCGTGATAGAGCGCCGCGTGATCGAAATCGCGCAGATCGCGACGAAACCAGACAAGAGTGGATGACATGAACGACCAGACCGGGGCGGGAAGCCCGAAATGACTCATGGAAACGACAACGAAGGGACGCAAGCATGCCCGAAAAGTTGCCGCTACAATCAAGGGACCTCGGCTTAAAATAACGTCCGTGACTACACCAACGATCAACCTCACCGACCACTTCCTGATCGCCATGCCCGCCATGGCCGATCCGAACTTCTCGCGCACGCTCACCTACATTGCCGAGCACAACGAAAACGGTGCCATGGGCGTCATCGTGAACCGCCCGACGGAAATGCGCCTGGCCACCCTTTTCGAGCGCATCGACATTCCCTTCGAGCAACCCGATTTTGCCGACCTGCCGGTGTATTTCGGCGGCCCGGTCCAGTCCGACCGGGGCTTTGTGCTGCATCGCCCCGGCGGCGATTGGCACTCGACACTCAAAGTGAGCGACAGCGTCGGCCTCACCAGCTCCCGCGATGTGCTGCAATCCCTGGCCAGCGAAGGCAAACCCGCCGAAGTGCTGGTTGCCCTCGGTTATGCCGGCTGGTCCGCCGGTCAGCTCGAACACGAAATCGCCCAGAATGCCTGGCTCACCGTACCAGCCGATCTGGCCATCGTCTTCGACCTGCCCCCGGAAGAACGCCTCGCCGCAGCCATGCAGCTCCTCGGCATCGACTTCACCAGGCTTTCCGACGTTGCCGGGCACGCCTGAACATGAAAAACCGCCTCTGATGCCAATTTTCCCGCCGGGACGGGCCGGCGCAAAAGGGACGCCGATCGTCACCCCGCGCACCGCGCCGACTGAGTCCAGATGAGCACCCTTCTCTCCTTCGATTTCGGTCTTGCGCGCATCGGTGTGGCAGTTGGCGAAACGGAAACGGGCAACGCCCATCCTCTTGCCGTGATTGCCGACGAAGCCAACGCGGCACGCTTTGCCGCCATCGAAAAGCTCCTCGCCGAATGGAAGCCCTCCGCACTGGTGGTCGGCCTCCCGACCCACATGGACGGCACCGAACACGCGATGACGGCGCGGTGTCGCCGTTTCGCCAACCAGCTCCACGGCCGCTACGGCCTGCCGGTCGCGCTCGTGGATGAACGCCTGTCGTCTGCCGAAGCCGAAGAGCGCCTCAGCGAAGCCGGCCACCACGGCTGGCGCAAACAGAAGCCCCGACTCGACGCCGCGGCCGCCCAGATCATCCTGCTCCAGTACCTCGAAAGTGCCAAACATGCCGCTTCCTGACGCCGAACAGCTCATCGCCACCCTGGCCGCCGCGATGCGTCCCCACATCTCGGCCAACACCGCCCTGGTCGGCATTCACACCGGCGGGGTGTGGCTGGCCGAACGCCTGCACGCCCTGCTCGGCCTGTCGCAGCCCCTCGGCTCGATCGACGTGAGCTTCTACCGGGACGACTACGCCAAGGGCTTGCACCCGCAACCGCGCAAGTCCGAAATCCCCTTCGACGTCGAAGGCGCCCACATCGTCATCGTCGACGACGTGCTCTACACCGGCCGCACCACCCGCGCCGCCCTCAACGAACTCTTCGACTACGGTCGGCCGGCGCAGGTTGACCTGGCCGTCCTGATCGACCGCGGCGGACGCGAACTGCCCATCGCCGCTCGCTTCTGCGCGCTCAACCTTCCCGAACCCCTTCCCGCCGGGCAACACCTCCAACTCGAGCGCGACGACTCCGGCGCCCTCTCCATGAGGCTGATCCATGCGTAACCCCCAACTCAACAAGCACGGCGAACTGCAGCACCTGCTCACCCTCGACGGCCTGCCCCGCGGCATCATCACGCAGATTCTCGACACCGCCGCCCCCTTCACCGAAGTGGCCGAGCGCGAGGTCAAAAAGCTGCCTATCCTGCGCGGCAAGAGCATCTTCAACCTGTTCTTCGAGAACAGCACGCGCACCCGCACCACCTTCGAGATCGCCGCCAAGCGTCTTTCGGCCGATGTGATCAACCTCAACGTGTCTACCTCGTCCACCAAAAAAGGCGAAACCCTGCTCGACACCGTAGACAACCTCTGCGCCATGCAGGCCGACATGTTCGTCGTGCGTCACGAATCCAGCGGCGCCCCGCACCTGATCGCCCAGCATCTCGAAAACACCGGACGCGACCACATTCACGTGGTGAATGCCGGCGATGGCCGTCATGCCCATCCCACCCAGGGGCTGCTGGACATGTACACCATCCGCCACTACAAAAAAGAGTTTCACAACCTCACCATCGCCATCGTCGGCGACGTGCTCCATTCCCGCGTAGCCCGCTCCCAGATTGCCGCGCTGACCACCCTCGGCGTGCCCGAAGTGCGCGTCATCGGCCCTCGCACCCTGATGCCCGCCGACGTCGAAAAAATGGGCGTGCGTTACTGCGCAACGATGGAAGAGGGCCTCCGGGACGTCGACGTGGTGATGATGCTGCGCCTGCAGAACGAGCGCATGAACGGCGCCCTGCTGCCCAGTCCCCAGGAATTCTTCAAGGTCTGGGGCCTCACCGCCGACAAGCTGGCGCTCGCCCGGCCCGACGCCATCGTGATGCACCCCGGCCCGATGAATCGCGGAGTCGAAATCGATTCCGCCGTGGCCGACGGCAATCAGGCGGTAATCCTTCCGCAGGTCACCTTTGGCATCGCTGTGCGCATGGCTGTCATGAGCATGCTGGGCAGACACTGAGAGACAGGTTTTAGACAATGAACATCCACATCCGGAACGGTCGCCTCATCGACCCGGCCAATCGACTCGACGCCCAGCTCGACCTCTTCATCGCCGACGGCAAGATCGTCGGCGTCGGCAACGCCCCCGACGGTTTCGCCGCCACCCGCACCATCAACGCCGGCGGCCTTGTCGTCGCCCCGGGCCTCATCGACCTCGCCGCCCGTCTGCGCGAACCCGGCTTCGAATATCGCGCCACTCTCGAATCCGAAATGGACGCGGCCATGGCCGGCGGCGTCACCAGCCTGGCCATCCCGCCCGACACCGACCCGGCGCTGGACGAACCCGGCCTCGTCGAGATGCTGTGCTACCGGGCCAAAAAGCTCAACCGCGCCCACGTCTACCCCATCGGCGCTCTGACCATCGGCCTCAAGGGCGAACAGCTCTCCGAAATGGCCGAACTCATCGAAGCCGGCTGCGTCGCCTTCAGCCAGGCCAACACGCCCATCGTCGACACCAGGGTACTGTCCCGCGCCATGCAGTACGCTGCCACCTTCGGCTTCCGCGTCTGGCTGCAACCCCTCGACCCCTACCTCTCAAAAGGGGGCGTGGCCCACGACGGCGAAGTCGCCTCCCGCCTCGGCCTGCCCGGCATTCCGAGCAGTGCGGAAATCGTCGCCCTTTACACCTACCTGCGTCTGGCACGCCAAACCGGCGCCCGCCTGCACATCACCCGCCTGTCGTCCGGTGAAAGCCTCGATCTCATCGAACGTGCCCGCAAGGACGGGGTGGATGTCACCTGTGACGTGGCCGCCCATCATCTGCACCTGTGCGACATGGACATTGGCTACTTCAACCCCCATTGCCACGTCGTGCCGCCGCTGCGCAGCCAGCGTGACCGCATCGCGCTGTCGAAAGCCCTGGCGGACGGGCGCATCAACGCCATCTGCTCCGACCACACCCCGGTCGACGACGACGCCA
>CALMXT010000344.1 GCA_937871125.1 uncultured Zoogloea sp.
GGCCGGCACCCTCGACGGCTGGCGGGCGGAAATCGCAGCGCGGGCGGTGGGCAATCCGCTATTCGTCCTGGCTCTGTCGGCATCCTTCGCCGGGCCGCTGCTCGAACGCACCAACACCGAAGGCGGCGGGCTTCACTTCGTGGGCGACTCTTCGACCGGGAAAACCACGATCCTGGAAGCGGCCTGCTCGACCTGGGGCGGGCCGGGTTACCGGCGGAGCTGGCGGGCAACGGCCAACGGCATGGAAGGCGCGGCGGCGCTGTTCAATGACTGCCTGCTCGCCCTCGACGAAATCAGCGAATGTGACCCGCGCGAAGTCGGAAACATCGTTTATGCCCTGGGCAACGGACGGGGCAAGCAGCGGGCAGGCCGAACCGGCAACGCGCGGGCTGTGACCCGCTGGCGGGCGTTCATCATCTCGACCGGCGAGCGCACCATTGCCACTACGATGGCAGAGGGCGGGCACCGCACCAAGGCCGGGCAATCTGTGCGGCTGCTCGACATACCGGCGGCGCGGCGCTTTGGCTGCTTCGATGAGCTGCACGGCGCGGCGACCGGCACCGCCCTATCCGACGCGATCAAACGCGCGGCGGCGACCCACTACGGACGAGCCGGGCGGGCGTTCCTCGAACGGCTGACGCACGACGGGCGCGACTTCGCGGCAACGCTTGAACGCATCAAGGACTTGCCGCACTTCAACGGCAACGACTTCGAGGGGCAAGACAAACGCGCGGCGGGCCGCTTCGCCCTGCTCGCCCTTGCCGGCGAAGCGGCGACGGAGTACGGCATCACAGGGTGGCCGGAAGGAGCGGCAATCGAGGCGGCGGCGGTCGGCTTCAAGTCCTGGCGATCCACGCGCGGCAAAGGCAACGACGAGAGGCGCCAAATCCTCGAACGGCTGGCGGGCTTCCTTGAGCGGCACGGAGACAGCCGGTTCTCCGATTGGGCGGCGGATGGCTCAATGGTTCGTGACCGGGCCGGCTGGTGGAAGCCTGACGACCAGGGCGGGCGGCTTTACCTCTTCACGGCGGACGGGCTGCGCGAGGCGCTGAAGGGGTACGACCTCAAGCGGGCGCTTGATCTGCTGGAAGAGGCCGGCGTGATCCCCAAGGCCAACGCCAAAGGGGAGCGGGCGAAGCCCGAGAACATCGGAACGCGGAAGGTGCGCGTGTATCAGGTGCGCGGCGATGTTCTGCAAGGTGGCTGCGATGGCGCTTGATGACCTACTTGCCACGCTGGAACGCCAGAGCGGAACGTCTGGAACGTCTGGCGTTCCCGCTGACGTTCCGCCGAAACCCGCGCCAACACTGGGCGGAACGTCTGGAACGTGTGGAACGGCAGAAAACAGAAAGGGTAAGGCGCTGGCCGAACCCTTCCCCGCTTGGCTGATCCAGTACCCGGACCGCCAGCCCGTCGCGGTGCATTGCTGGCCCCCTGCGACCCTGGCCGAAATCCTGGCGATCTACCCGACGGCGACGGGTGCCGAGCCAGTCCGCCAGCAAGAGCCGGCGCGATCCTGCCGGACCTGCCGGCACCTGAAGCGGCCCGGCCTGTCGGATGGGCATTGCGGTGGGCGGGACGATCTGCCGCCGGCCTACACCGCTGGGCACCCGCTGCGACGCCTGCCGGACGACGGCGGGGCGGGCTGCACGGCATGGGAGCTTGCGACATGAAGCCGCCGACGATTCACCCTGAGCGACTGCACTGCCTGGGCTGCCGACACCTGCAACCCGTGGCCGGCGTGCTGGATTGCCTGGAGCTGGTTTCCTGGCGAGGCGGCACACCGCCGGCTGCCCCGTGCAAGGTTCCGGCGAGGCCGATGCTGCGCTTGGTCGGCAAGCCGCCGGGCGAGGGGTAACTGGACGCATCGCGCGCGCGTGCGAGAGGGGTAGCGCACCACCACCGGAAACCTTCGCCAAACCAGACGGGGCGCGGGTTTCCGGCTTTTTGCAGGGAAACAACTTGCGCAAACTGCCTGATGATTTCGGCAAAATTTTCTGAGGTGAAACATGGGCGGCATGGGTTCCGGGAGGCGCTACCAGGGCGGGCGCAGCACGACGGAGAGCTATCGGCCCCTCGACGTGCG
>CALMXT010000345.1 GCA_937871125.1 uncultured Zoogloea sp.
CGGTAGAGCCGTTCGGCCAGACTGTCGAAGGGCACCATGCGCACGTGCATCAGCGATTGCTGGAGCTCGCGGGCCATGCGCGACTGGGCATGGAGGGCAACTTCGGCGCCGTCCAGGTTCTTGAGCAGGTTCTGCTGGACCGTGGTGACGTCGCCGACGCTCTCCGCCATCATCCGGGTGAGTTCCTGGAGTCGGGTGTAGCGGTCCATCTCCAGGGGGTCGAACTCGGCGTGATCGGTTTCGACCTGCGACAGACGGGACTGCATCTGCGTGTCGGCCTGGAGTTCCACCTCGCGCAACTGGTTGCGCAGACGGATGACGTTTTCGGTGAGGTCGAGCAGGGAGCGGCGCAGGGTGCGCAGTTCGCCTTCGATACGGGTGCGGGCGATGCTGATTTCGCCCGCTTCATTCACGAACTGGTCGATTCGGCCGGCTTCGATGCGCAGTTGGGTGCGCGAGGCCTGGGCTGCGATTTCGCCGGGTTGAGCCGGGGCGGCTTCGTCTGGCTGGATCGTGGTTTCGACCAGGGTTGCGGGTGCCTGAGGCGCGGCCGCGACCGGGTGTTCGAGGGTGTCGAGGGACTGGCGGATCTGGTCGAGGGCGGATTCGAGTTCGTCGATGATCCCGGTGCCGGACGGCTCCTGACTGCGGGCGCGGTCCAGCCGCGTTTCGAGGTCGTGGAGGCTCTGACCGAGGGTCATCGCACCGACCATCCGGGCGCTGCCCTTGAGGGTGTGCAGGAGGCGGGCGACGCTGGCGGCGTGGGCCGCGTCGGCGGGCGCATTGCGCCAGTTGTGCAGGGTTGCGTCGAGCTGGTCGAGGAGTTCGCTGCCTTCGTCGAGGAAGATCGGCAGCAAGTCGATGTCGAGTTCGTCGCGCAGTTGCGGCGCCGGCGCGGCCTGTTCGGTCTGGCGCGGGGCGGCGGAGGGGGTGACGGGGGCGGGGCCGGTTTCGGGGCGAAGGCTGATGACTTCGGCCAGATGAGGGGCGAGAAGATCGTTCAGACGGGCGACGAGATCGGGCGTGTCGTCGGGCAGCTCGCGGGCGCTGAGCTGGATCAGCATGCTCTCGAGCGCGGTTGCGGCTTCGTTGAGATCGACGGCTTGGTCGGCCGTCGGTGCGCGGTCGTGATCGGCCAGGCGCTGCTGGGCGAGCTCAAGCGCTTTGGAGAGCTGCTGGGGGGCCGAGAAACGGGCGGTGCCGGAAATCCCGGACAAGGTGTGCGCGGCGCGAATCGCCGTCGGCGGCGGGACCAGCCCCGGATTGACCGACAAGCGTGCCATCTCGTGGCGAAGCGTAGAGATGTGCTGACGAGCCTCGACGAGGTAGAGGTCGAACAAGGGCCGAGAGAGGGTGACGTTGCCAAGACGGACTTCGTCTTCGTCGAGCTCCTTCATCGATAGCGCGGACTCTTCGGCTACCACCTCTTCCGCCGGGGGTTCGAGGGCTTCGAACGCGGTTATATCGAGCTCGGCAGGCGGAGCTACGGCGCTGATCTCCTCGATTTCGCCGAGGTCGGCAAAGGTTTCGGCCGGTGCTTCGGCGGGCGGCGCCTCCGTCGGGACATCGGTCAGGTCGATGCTTTCCTCGAGTTCGGCGAGCGCCTCTTCAACGGTCAGAACCTGATCGGGAAGTTCAGGCAGGGTTTCGGATGCGGGCTCTTCGGCGATGGGCTCGGGTTCTTCGAGAGGGCTTTCCTCGAGACTGTGTTCTTCAAGAGGAAGGTCGAAGTCGAAATCGAGGGCCGTATCGGCGGGCTTCTCGGCGATGACTCCGTCGATGGCGGGCAACTCGGGCGCGGCAACGGCGGTTTCAATGGAGGGCGGGGGGAACGCTTCGGCTGTGTCGCCGAAGCTGAGTTCGGGGAAGTTCAGCTTGATCGGCTCGGGGGCCGTTTCTTCCGCGACGAGGTCGGATAGCGGTGTGCCCAGATCGGTCTCGGTGAAGTCGTGGTCGGGGACGACGACCGTGGCTTCGAGGTCGAAAACGAGGGGCAGGTCTTGTTCCGCCTGGAAGGGCGCGGTTTCTTTTACGGGGGGGGCTGGCGTGGCCGCGGGCTCGCCGTCGCTGCGCAGGCGGGCGGCTTCCGCCAGCAGGGCATCGACGTCTTTGTGGGTTCCGGCGCCGTCCTTGAGTTGGTCGATCCAGGCCGAGAAGGCGCGGTGCGCATCGTCGATGAGATGCAGCAGTTCGGCGTTGACCGGCAGTTCGAGGCGCAGCCAGTGGTTGAGCGTTTGCTCCAAGGCCCAGGCGGCTTCGCCGAAATCCTTGAGGCCGACCATGCGACCGCTGCCCTTGAGGGTGTGGAAGCTGCGCCGGATGGTGGTGAGCACGTCTACATCGTGGGGACGTTCCTTGAGCCCGGCGAGTGCAGTGGCGATGTTGGCGCGGACTTCGACGGCCTCTTCGATGAAGATCGCCAGCAGTTCTGCATCGATCTCCTCTTCGCTGGCGTCGAGCAGGCGGCTGGCTTCGGCCGACAGCTTGGGGGCTTCGGGCGCGGCGGGGATGGGCGTCGGGGCGTTGAAGAGCTCGCCCGCGTCGAGCATCGTGAGTGCCTGGCGAGCCTGCTTTTCGAGCTCCAGGTCGGCGGTCAGCGAGGCGTCCTGACGCAGGCTCTCGAGGTTCAGCTGGAGTTCGGTGCGGAGGCCGAAGTCGTCCGGATTGTCTTTGAGGGCTGCCGTGAGAGCGGCGGTTTCGCGCTTCTGCTGGGCAAGTTCGGCTTCGACGCTTTCTTCGGTGGCTTTGTCCGCGGCTTCCGGTCGCAGGATGCGTTCGAGATCGGCCGGACCATGCTTGAGCGCTTCGACATAGACGCCGAGGGCGGAGAGGCGGTGGGCGATTTCTTCGAAGTCTGCGGTGTTGGCCTCGCCGTCGGCGGACTGCAGGGTGGCGATACGGGCTGCGGCGTCCTGGACGAGGCGCACCGCCGCATCCTCGTTCATGACCGACAGGGCGCCCTCGACCTGTTTCAGGGGGGCGCGCACGGCGGCGAGGATGTCGGTCCGGCTCGGCGCGCGGAAAAAGCCGTCGAGACTCTGTTCGACTTCGGCCAGACTGTTGAGGATTTCGTGGGCGAGCTGGCGGTTGACCTGGCGTGCCTGGGCGTCGGGTTCGGTGAGGGTCAGCGGGGCCAGTTGTTCGCCGCGCTGGTGGGCCTTGAGGCGTTCGAGCAGCACGCCGATCTGGGCGTCCTCGCTGCGGTCTGCGCGGGCGTGGGCGTCGAGGCGGGTGTCCAGCAGCAGCATTGCCGTGGCAACGTCCATCGACAGGGCGTCAGTGAGACGCAACGGATCCTGACGCAGCCAGCGCGCCGTCTTGCCCAGGGCGTCGGCGAGGTCGGCCACTTCCTGGTGGCCGAGGGTGCGCGCCTGCTCGATCACCGGTGCCATGGTGTCCTGGAAGCGCGGCAGGCCGATGGCGCCTCCCTTGGAGAACTGAGCCCAGGCTTCGCGGGCGTCGGAGAGTTCTTCGCGCAGTTTGCGCAGCACCGGCGCGAGCGGTGTGTCGCTGATGCGGCGATTGGCTGCCGGGATCAGGCGGTCGAGCTCGTAGGTGGAGCGGACGGTATCGATGATCGGCGAGTGGGCGCTGGCGGTGGCGACATGGTAGAGAACGTCGCGCATCAGGCGTTCGGCGACGATGCTCGAGCCTTCCATGACGCGGCGCATCTGGGCGTCGATGCGACCGCAAAGCCGCTTGGTGGCGGCGTCGACGGGGATGGCCAGTTGGCCGAGGGCGTCGAAGAAGGCGGTGGCCGCGAACCAGAAAGCCCGTGCTGCCGGCACCGTCTGCTGGCTCTCAATGCCGGCGACGGCTTCGCGCATTTCGAGCGGACCGGCCGGGTCGTTGCCGTTGCGGAACCACTTGAGCAGGCCGCGTTCGAAGCGTCCGCGCAGGGCTCGCAGGTGTTTCGGATCGTCGCTGATCCCAGTTTGAGCCGGGAAGGCCGGGCGCAGGCTGAGATCGGGATAGAACAGTTCGCCGGGCGTTGGCGTTTCCAAGCCCCGCGCCTCGGCGAGCTCGGTGTAGAGGTCGAACAGGCGCAAGGCCTGATCGGGTTGGCCGCGGGCGAGTTCGTCGAGGTAATTGCCGATGGCCGCAATGCCGCGCCTGGCCAGCTGGATGATCTCCGGCGTGAAAGGGCGTTGCTGGCTGGCCAATTCGCCGAGCAGCCGGTCGAGCTGCTCGGACAGCTGGGTCAGCCCATCCAGCCCGACGATGGAGAGGGCGCCGTGGGCCTGGTGCAGATGGGTCTGGGCGAATTTGATCCGGCCAGGGCGGTCCGGGGCGGTTCCGGCTTCGGCGAGCGCATCCATTGCTCGCTCAAGGGCCAGGTCGATCTCGCCTTTGACCCAGGTCAGCGGACCCAGGTCGAGTTCGTGTGCTGAGCTCATCGGTGGTTCGTGGTCGGAATCCGTTCCAGATCGGGGGGTGTCTGCGTGTCGGGGCTCAGACCTTGAAGCCGGAGACCGAACCCTTGAGTTCTACGGCCAGGTCTGCCAGTTCGCCAATGGATACGGCGGTTTGCTGGGTGCCGGTGGTGGTGCGGTCGGTGATCGCGAGAATGCCTTTCATCTTTTCGGCAACCTGGGTTGCGGCCTTGGCCTGGACTTCGGTGCTGATCGAGATGCGTTCGATCAGCTCGGCGGTTTCGGCGGAGACGCGTTCGATCTCGGCCAGTTCCTGGCCTGCGGTTTCGGACAGCCGGGCTCCGTCCACCACGTCGCGGGTGGCGTTTTCCATGGCGGTCACCGCGTCGCCGGTGTCGGTCTGGATGATCTTGACGATCGCGCCGATCTGCTTGGTCGCTTCGGCGGAGCGTTCGGCGAGGCGCTGCACTTCTTCGGCCACCACCGAGAAGCCGCGACCGGCTTCGCCGGCGGATGCGGCCTGGATGGCGGCGTTGAGGGCGAGCACGTTGGTCTGTTCGGTAATGTCGGAAATGAGTTCGACGATTTCGCCGATCTCTTGGGACGATTCGCCCAGGCGCTTGATCCGCTTGGAGGTTTCCTGGATTTTTTCGCGGATGTCGTTCATGCCCTTGATGGTGTCCTCCACGGCGGCGGCGCCCTTCTGGGCGGCTTCGAGGGAGCGACGGGCCACGTTGGCGGATTGCAGGGCGTCTTCGGAGGCCGCGCTCATCGAACTGGCCATGCTCTGGGCGGTTTCACCGGCAAGTCGGAGTTCCTGGGCCTGGCGCTCGGTGGCGGAGAGCAGTTCGTCGGAGGTGCGTTGGGCGGATTCGGTGGCGGTCGTCACGCGGAGGGCGGCGTCGTTGATGCGCCGCACAAGGACGGAGAGTTCTTCAATGGTGTAATTCACCGAGTCGGCAATGGCGCCGGTGATGTCTTCGGTAACGGTGGCGCGCACGGTGAGGTCGCCGTCCGCGAGGTCGCCCATCTCGTTCATCAGCCGCAGAATGGCTTGCTGGGTGCTGTTGCGCTCGGTTTCGGCCGATTCGCGCAGCTGGTCGGACGCCTGACGACGGCGGGCGATGTCGTCGTTGTAGGTCTTGGCCATCAGCAGCAGGCAGGCCAGCGAGAGCAGGGCGAAGATCACGATTCCCAGGCTGACCCAGGTGAAGAAGCCGGTGTAGGCGTTCGAATAGCCTTCGGCCAGCGCGCTGGTCTTCTCGAGGAGCGGGGTGGAATCCTGGAAGATGTGGCTTCCGGCTTCCTTGGCCTTGACGAGCAACTGGATGTTGCCGAGGATCGTTGCGATGGCGGTCAGGTTGTCCTTGCCGACAGCTTCCAGTTCGACGAGCTTGGCTTTGGTGTCGCTCCCGTCGGCGGTCATCTTCTGGAGTTGTTCGATCTGTTCGCGGAAAGTGTTGGTGTCCTTGCCCAGAAGGAAGGCGACTTCCGGGTCGATCGCGTTGGCGATCAGCAATGCGTTGGCGTTCTTGGCGATCCGCTGGGTGAGCATCACGACCTGGTTGGCGGTGGCGATCTCGCGCGCCGAGGCGCCGCCCTGCAGCTTGAGGGATGCAACCTGCTCGGAGAGTTCGAGCAGTTGCGGATTCTTGGCGTTGATGATGGCCACCGCTTTGCCGAGGTTGGTCAGGTTCTTCTCTTCCCTGAGCAGCTTTTCGGCATCGGCGTCGGACTTCTTCCAGATTTCGGTCACTGCGGCCAACTGATCGGTGACGGCACTGCTGCCGCCCGGCACGCCGGTGCCGTTGACGTCGCCGCCGTCGGTGACCGCGCTCAGCAGGGCGTTGAACTGTTCGCGGCTGCGCTTGAGTTCGCCGAAGGCGGCGGTGTCACCTTGAAGGGCGAGCTGGCTGGCTTTGGCGAGTTGCTGGGAGAGCGTGCGCATCTGGCCCGCTGCCGTGACGTAGGCGGTGCCGAAGCTGCTGACCCGGATCTGGTAAAGCACCAGGGCGACAGTGATCGCCGCGAAAATGATGAAGGGGATGCGCAGCAGGCGTAGCTGTTCCGAGACGCCCTTGCCGGCGAGAAAAGGGAGCGCGCCAGCCTGCGACGGGTCGCCGGCTTCAAGGATGGTGTCTACGTTGGTAGAGGCTGCTTTATTGCCCAGCGACAGTCCCGGTAGCTTGAATGCCATGTTTGTTGTCCTTTTTTCAGCGAGTGTGGCCCGCTGCTCCTCCAGAATGGTTTTTCACGGTTGGGCGGCGTCGAGAAAACGCGGGTGATTCAGCAGATCGGCGACCTTGAGCCGGGTCCAGGGGTTGCCGTTGGCGTCTTGGACCTGCTGGCCGATCCATGGCTGGTCGGCATCGGCCGGGGGGGCGACGGGTTCGAAATCGTCCACGGAGCGCAGGCCGAGGGCACGGGTGACGAGCAGGGCGCAGTTCAGGTTATGGCGGGCGCCGACCAGCAGCAGACGCGCGTGTCCGACCGGTGCGATGGGCGCGTCACCGTGAAAGGCCGCGAAGTCGACGACGCCGAACAGGTTGCCGCGGACGCTGGCGAGGCCGCGAAACCAGTGTTGCGAGAGGGGAACGGGGGCCAGCGGCGGGACGGCCAGGATTTCGCCCGCTTCGGTGAGGTCGACCAGCCAGTTGCGCTTGCCGGCCTGGATGCCGAGCAGCGCCGAGGCGCGGGTGTCCCGGGCGCTGGCGAGTCGCCGGGCGAGCCCGGCCTGGAATTCGTGGAGGCTGATCCGCTTGGCCATGGAGTGTCTCGTCAGACGAAGGCTCTGATTTTCTCGAGGAGGACCGCGTGATCCAGCGGTTTGACCATGTAGTCGAAGGCACCCTGGCGCATGCCCCAGATCTTGTCGGTTTCCAGCCCTTTGCTGGTGCAGATGATGACCGGGATGTCGCGGGTCGCTTCGTCGCGAACAATGGTGCGCGTGGCCTGGTAGCCGTTGGTGCCGGGCATGACCACGTCCATGAGGATCAGGTCGGGGTGTTCGGACTTGCTTTTGACGACCGCTTCGTCGCCGCTTTCGGCAGTGACGACTTGAAAGCCGTTTTTGACCAGAACTTCCGACAGCGCGAGTCTTTCCGTCGGGGAATCGTCTACGACTAGGATCTTCTTGATCGGCATGGGCATGCGTCTTTTGCGGTCAACAGTTGGCTGAGAGTTGCTTGCCTTGCGTGTGGCTGGCCACGGAGCGAAGCAGGCTTTCCTTCGTGAAAGGCTTGGTCAGGTATTCGTCGGAGCCGGCGAGGCGGCCGCGGGCACGGTCGAAGAGGCCGTCCTTGGAAGACAGCATGATGACCGGGGTCGACTTGAGGCGGGTGTTTTTCTTGATGAGTGCGCAGGTCTGGTAGCCGTCGAGCCGCGGCATCATGATGTCCACGAAGATCAGGTCGGGCGCGTGGTCGGCGATTTTGGCGAGCGCGTCGAAGCCGTCCTCGGCAAGCACCACCTGGCATCCCGCCTGAGCGAGGAATATCTCGGCGCTGCGGCGGATGGTGTTGCTGTCATC
>CALMXT010000346.1 GCA_937871125.1 uncultured Zoogloea sp.
GAAGGCATGGTCAAGCTCAACCAGAGCGCCGGCGAAATCCTCAAGCGTTGCGACGGCAGCCGCAGCGTGCCGGAAATCGTCGCCGACCTCGAAACCGCCTTCAAGACCAGCGGCCTCGCCGGCGACGTGGACGCCTTCCTGACGATGGCCGAAGCGCAGAACTGGATCGTCTGGAGCGCCGACTGATGGAAACCCTCCTCGTTCCGCCGCGGCCCGGCCCCTTGTGGCTCCTCGCCGAAGTCACCTACCGTTGCCCGCTGCACTGCGCCTTCTGCTACAACCCGGTGGATTTCGCCAAGGCCGGCCCGGAACTCTCCACCGACGACTGGCTCTCGGTGATCCGGCAGGCGCGCGAACTCGGCGCCGCCCAGTTCGGCATCTCGGGCGGCGAGCCGCTCTTGCGCGACGACATCGAAATCCTGGTCGCCGAAGCGCGCCAGCTCGGCTTCTACACCAACCTCATCACCTCCGGCGTCGGCCTCACCGAAGCCCGCCTCGCCGCGCTCAAGGCCGCCGGTCTCGACCACATTCAGCTCTCGTTTCAGGATGCCACCCGCGAGGCCAACGACCTCATCACCAACACCCGCACTTTCGACCTCAAGCGTCAGGTCGCCGCGCTCACCAAGGCCGCCGGCTACCCCACGGTGATCAACTGCGTCCTGCACCGCAGCAACATCGACCACCTCGACCGCATCATCGAAATGGCGGTCGAGATCGGCGCCGAATACCTCGAACTCGCCAACACCCAATACCACGGCTGGGCCTTTCTCAACCGCGCCGCGCTGATGCCCACCGCCGCCCAGCTCGCCGAAGCCGAAGCCGTCACCGAACGCTGGCGTGCCCGCCTCGGCAAGACCATGCGCATCCTCTTCGTCACCCCGGATTACCAGTCGAAAAAACCCAAGAAGTGCATGAACGGCTGGGGCGAAGTCTTCCTCGCCGTCACCCCGGACGGCCTCGCCCTGCCCTGTCACACCGCCCGCATGCTGCCCGGCCTCGACTTTCCCGACGTGCGCGAACACCCGCTCGATTGGATCTGGCAACAATCGCCGCTCTTCAACCGCTACCGCGGCACCGCCTGGCTGCCCGAAACCTGCCAAAGCTGCGACCAGAAAGACAACGACCACGGCGGCTGCCGCTGTCAGGCCTTCATGCTCACCGGCAATCCGGACGCCACCGACCCGGTGTGCCCCAAATCCCCCGACCACGCCCTGATCGACGCCGCGCTGGCCGAAGCCGAACGCCCCGCTCGAGTAAAACCCCTCGTCTTCCGCGACCCCAAGCACTCCCGCGCGCTCAACCGGCCGTTCTGACACCTCCCCGCGCACCGACAAGGTGCAAAAAAATGCGCTACGTATAACTTTCGACAGATGCCAAGGAGATAGGCTGTATATAAAATCAGGCTTTCACAACAAGAAGGCCTCATCATGAAAAACACCCGCCTTGCCCTTGCCTCCCTGATCGCCCTCGGTCTTTCCGCCTGCGGCGGCGGAGGTGGCGGCAGCTCGACCGCCACCGCGACCACCACCGACCCGGCCATCACGATCTCCGCCGGCAACATGACGACCGTCGCCGGCATGGGCGCCAGCACCGTCGACATGAACATCTCCGTCCAGCAGACCAGCACCGACTACGTCATCGGCGCCGAAATCCAGCCCCAGGCCGCCGCCAAAGGCCCCGACCTCGCCAGCCTGAGCCTCGCCCTGCTGCAGAAAATCAAAAAAAGCGCGCCCTCGAACGCCCTCGCTGTCGGCGCCCAGATTCTCGAGACCTATCCCTGCGCCAACGGCGGAAGCGTTCAATACTCCGCAACGATTGCCGACCTCAACAGCGACACCTTCACGCCAGGCGACAAGGGCAGCCTGACCATGAATGCGTGTTCTGAGCTCGGCGTCGTGCTCAACGGCGCCCTCGACTTCACCGTCGTGAGCTTTGTCAGCGACCTGAACACGGTAGGCGGCTCGGAAAAGCACCAGCTGACCTACCGCGACTTCAAGATCACCAACGGCGCCGAATCCCTCACGGTCACTGGCAGTTCCAGCTTCGACATCGCCCGGCCCACCCTGGAGAAACTCACCGGCGCCCTCAGCTCCGACAGCCTGAGCTACACCGCACAAAAAGGCAGCCAGACCGGCACCCTCACCCTCACCGGCTACCGGATCAGTTTCGACCGGAGCGAGGCCACCAGAGCCACCACCACCACGGTGAGCGGGACCTCCGCCTTCAATTTCCCGGCACTGCGCGGACGTTTCGCGGTCAGCACCGTCGAGCCCATCACGGCCTCGGCCGACCGCACCGAAACCGGCGGCAAGGTCAAGATTCTCGGCAACAACAGCGCCCTTTACCTGACCTACCTCAGCGAAACCCAAGTCAAGATCGAGCTCGACAGCAACAACGACGGCGTCATCGACTCGACCACCACCGGCACCGTCGCCGCCCTCGGCACATCCCTCTGGCAATAAGCCACCGCCGAACCCGCCGGCAGGCAGGAGCGCCCGAAACGGCGCTGCGGCTTGCCTGCCGGCGGGCTGTTCACCCCCACCGACCGCCCCAGGACCGCCATGCCTCCGCCAACCTTCGCGCGCCGCGCTGCCCGCCTGCTCCCGTTTTTCGCCACCCTCGCCGCAAGCATCGCGGGCCTTGCCGAGAGCCACGCCGCCGGCCCCGATTTCAGCCTCGGCCTGCATCTGGTCCATCACCGGGTCGACGAGCGCGCCGCCAACGGCGCCCACCTGCTCACCGAAACCGGCTGGACGCCGATGCTCGAAGCCCGCCTTACCCAGCCCCTTCCCCTGGGCCGCCTCGACGCCCACCTTTCGTGGAACGACGGCAGCCTCGACTACGACGGCCGCAGCCAGACCGGCAGCCGCTTCCAGACCACCACCGACCAGCGCATCTGGCGCACCGGCTTCGGCTACGCCCTGCCTATCGCCCCAACCCTGGATCTGCGCGCCCGCTGGGAACTCGAAGACCGCCGCCGCCACATCCAGGGCCGCGGTGCCGTAGCCGGGCTCGACGAACGCTATCGCCAGCACTACGCCGCCCTCGGGCTGATCTGGACGCCCGCCCCCGCGGGCACCACCTTCAGCGCCGAATGGATCGCCGGCCTCGGCGGCCGCCAGACCACCCGCGCCGACGGCTATATCGACCCGGTCACCGCGCCGGGCAACGGCGTGCATGGCGCCCGCCTCGGCGCCCGCATCCCCCTCGGCGCCCAAGCCGGCAACGCAGCCCAACGCCCGCGTTTCGCGCTGCTGCCGCAGCTCGAATACCTGCACGCCGACCGGGGCGAAACCCGCGCCTATCGCAGCAACGGCGTCATCGCCGGAAGCATCGTGCAGCCCGAAACCACCCGCTGGCAGATCGGCGCCGG